>JBOGNW010000298.1:0-6148 GCA_050747425.1 Candidatus Acidiferrales bacterium | reverse complement strand
CTCACCGCGCGCCTGCTCCGGCGACATATAGGCCACCGTCCCCAACGCCACTCCCGGGCTGGTCAGGTGTAGTTCCTCGGTCGTGGCCGTCGCTGACACTCCCGCGCCCACCTTCTCGGCCAGACGCCGCCGCTGCGGCACCAACTTGGCCAGTCCAAAGTCGAGCACTTTTGCCTGGCTACGCGCGTTCACAAAAATATTCGTTGGCTTGATATCACGGTGGACAATCCCCTCCCCGTGGGCCGCATCCAGCGCATCGGCTATCTGGATTCCGAGTTCAAGGATCTTGTCCGTTTTCATCGGCCGGCCGGCAATGCGGTGCTTCAACGTCTCCCCCTCTAGCAACTCCATAACGAGGAAAGGGCGGCCGGCATGTTGGCCGATGTCATAGATTGTGCAGATGTTGGGATGATTTAGCGCCGAAGCAGCCCGCGCCTCGCGTTGAAAGCGTTCGATAGCCTGCCTATCCTCAGCTAAGTCTTCGGGCAAGAACTTGACCGCCACCCTGCGGCCGAGCCGAGTGTCCTCGGCCTTGTAGACCTCGCCCATGCCGCCCGCGCCGATCTTTTCGATGATGCGATAGTGGCCGAGCGTCTTGCCGATCATCGGAGTGGGTGAACCTGGCACGGAATCTTAGGCGGAGCGCTCAGGCAAGTCAACGCGACCATGGCTGCTACTATCTTAGCCTGCAGCGACGGTAGCTAGGCTGTGCCAAAATGATTTCCTTTCGGCGGACCGAAAGGAAAAGGGAGCAGCTTCTCGATGAAAGCTGCTCCCCTGGTTAAACGAAGACTGGCTTAGGGGTTGCTCGGAGGAGGCGGCGTTGACCGGGCGTTCACCACCCCGGTCTTGGCGTCCTCCAGCGTGATGTTGCTGCGCTCCAGCGTCCGGCCCAGCGCGCGGTCGAAGTCCACCCGGGCGCGCTCGAAATCCACCTCCGCCCGCACCTCGGAACTGCGCGCCTGCGCCAGGTCCCGCTGCGCCTGGATGACCAGGAAGATGGTGGTAGCGCCCAGTTGGAATTTCTTCTGCTCGGCGCTCAGGGTTTCCTCCTGGAGTCGCCGCGCTTCCCGGGCCGCGTCAATGCGCGCCCGGCTTTGCTCGACAGCAATCTGGGCGTTGCGCACCTCGACTACGATGGTGTTCACGGTGCGCTGGTAACGCGTCTCCGCCTGGCGCTCCTCGATCAAAGCTCGGTCCATCTCGCCCTGGGCGGCGCGGTTCTTGATGGGAATGGAGAGGGTCACGCCCACCCCGTAGTCCGGGAAGTCCCCTTGCACAGCGCGGGTGAGGGAAGTCCCCAGCCCCCTGTCGATGGTGCCCAGTTGCTGGAAGGTCGTGGACTGTACAAACAGGTCTTGGCCGCCAATCTGCGCCGCACTGCCATCGGCCAGAATGACCTGGGAGCCGGTGGTCGCCGTGGGATTGCCCAGGATGACTCCTTCGCCGGCCAGACCTCGACCCCCGTAAAAGCCAAAGGCGTTGAGCGCGGGCAGCAGGGCGTTGCGCGCGGCGCGGATGGTCAGCTCGCGGTTCTTGAGATCGAGCTGTGCCTGCGACACCTCCGGCCGCTTCTCCATAGCAATCTGCATGGCGTCCTGAAGGGGAAGAATCTCCGGCAGGTCAGGGACCTCCGGATGGTCTGTGGGTTCGATGTCTACCAGAGCCAGCAGCGGGTCGCGCGTGTTCTTGGCGACCAGGTCCTTGAGCCGGATTTGCTGCTGCGCCAGCGTGGTTTGCGAGACAATCAAATCCTGGCGGTTCCGGGCCACTTCGGCTTCCGCCCGCACCACCTCGATGGGGGCCAGGGTGCCGATTTCCACCTGACGCTTATTGTCATTGTAGAGCTTCTGCGCTAGCGCCAGCGACTGCTCCTTGACTTTGACGTCCTGACGCGCAAACACCAGCTCCCAGTAGGCCTGCTTAACCGTGGAAACGATGTCCATCACTTGCTGCGCGAAAAACTGATCACTGATCCGGCGGTTGTTGTTGGCCACCCGGATAAAGCGCTTGTTCTGCGCGTAGCCCAAACCGTTCAGCAACGGCTGGGAAACAGAAATTTGCACCTGGGTGCTCACCGCCGGATTGAAGAAGTCGAAGGCGGAGCTGGTCGAGCGCCGCTGGTTGTTCCAGGTGATTTGGTAGCTGGTGCCGGTGATAAACCCCTGGGTGTAAGTGAAGTTCCCGCTCGAGGATTGCTGAACGAACCGCGCGATGTCGGACAGCGCCAGGCTGCCCACAGCCGATTGCACCGGGTTATTGACGGGAAATTCTGTGCGCTGCCATGTCACTGTCCCGTTCACCACCGGGTCGAGCTGCGGCAAGGTCGTCACCCCCAGAGCCGAGGCGGCGCCCACGCCCTGCGTGCCGCGCGTGATGGCGCCTCCCTTGGCGCGCAGGATGTCGGTGTCGGCAATCGCCGGCCCGTAACGCTGCACAGCGATATCCAGGTTGTTCTCCAGCGCCAAATAGATGGCGTCTTGCAGACTCAGGTGGAGCTTGCCCTCGCGAATGAGGTCGTGCAGCCGCGGCGAGTTGGCCAGGTTGGGCTGCGGAACGCTCCGCGACATGTAGGGAGCAAATAGGTTGGGGAAATGCGTCCTCCCCTTGCTGTAGTCAATGGTGGGCGACTGCGCCGGCAGGGGAAGCACCATCAACCCCACCAGCAGCAAGCTCACACCAGAACGGCACAGCCAACGAATCGACATGGTTACAGTCCTCCGCTTGGAACAGTGCTCAAAAATAGGTGAAACTCCGCCGAACTACATCCGAATGCGTCCACTACACCTAGAATTACGCAAGCGCCCGGGGTTTTGTTTCAGCCATTTTCTCGGCCGGCGGACGCACCGCACGGGGACGCAGGAAGTCGCTCCACGGGATCCCCTCTCGCCCCAGCAGATGGCAGAAGAGCTCCGCGGTGGCGCGGGCATCCGAGCCGGCGCGGTGAGGTTGCGTATGAGTTAGACGCAGCCAGCGGCTTAAGGTTTCGAGGCGATAATTCTCGCTGCCGGGCAGGTGGCGCCGCGCCACCTCTACCGTGCACAGGTAGTGATTGGACATGCGCACGCCCCACAGGCGGCTCAGCTCAACGTTCAGGCAGGTAACATCGAAGCGGGCGTGATGGCCCACCAGCACCGCCTCTTGCACATCCTCCAGCAGCCGGGGCAGAAGCTCCTCCATCAGCGGCGCGTGGCGGACGGTCTCGTCATTGATGCCGGTGATCTGCCGCACCCAGTAAGGAATGGGGCGCTGCGGGTTGACGAGTGACGTCCACTCGCCGGTGACCCGCCCGTCTTCGACCACGCACACACCCAACTCGATCACGCGCTGGTCGTGCAGCGGGCCGTTGGTCGTCTCAACGTCCACGGCCACAAAGCGGCGGCAGGCCTGCCAGACTTCCTGCATCGAAGGCTCGACCCATTCCACGGTGCCGCGGCCGTTGAAGCGCAGGCGGAAGTCGTCCTCCACCAGGCCGCTCACCAGCGTGGCCGCCAGGGCGGTATCCACGGCGGGCAGCCGCAGCACTTGCTCGCAAATCTCGCTTACCGTGGCCTGGCCGCCATTTTCGCGGAGAAAAGCCTCCAAGTCTCGGTACAGGGGGGAATCAGGGACGAGGTTTTTGTACGGGCGAGGCGGCATCCGGGTCTGTGGCCGCCCCATCCTAGCAGGATTTCGGGCAAAGTGTGAGCTTTTTTGCGCGCCACCTAGGCTGGACCTGGTGCCACCCGCTTCCCGCCCTTGCAGAGATTTTCAATGATGCGGGAGTGAGAGACCGTCTGGGTGCTCATGGTTCCGCGCAGATTTAGCCCAGATCCGGAGGTAACTAAACAACGAAAGACCACTGTCGCTTCAGATCCGCCACAGCTTCTTACCGGCCGACGAGGACAAAGGCCCCCCAGTAGTAAGGGAGGTCGGCGCCGTAGCGCTCGCGTACCCGTGCCCGCAGCTCCTGCTGCGCAGTGCGCAACGCCTCCTGCGTCGTCATTCCGCCCAGCCACTTCTGATAGAAAAGCGTCATCAGTTCCTCCGTTTCGCGGTCGGGCACCGACCACAAGCTCATTAGCACAACCTCAGCCCCGGCCACTTGCAGGGCACGACGCAGGCCGAAGACACCTTCGCCATTCTTCACCTGCCCCAAGCCGGTCTCGCAGGCGCTTAACACTACCAGTTCGGTGCCCTGCAGATTGAGGCCCGTAGTTTCGTAAGCGGTCAAGACGCCGTCGTCTAAGTCTGGAGGTGGGGCAGCGCCTGCCAACGTCAGGTCGGCGCCAGCAAAAAAGAGCCCCGAGCGTAGCATGGGGTCTTCGACGCCCGAAGGCAACTCAGAGCCCAGCGCGCGCCGGGCCGCTGCTTGGTCAGGCAAGAAGAAGCCGTGGGTGGCCACATGAAGCAGCCGCGGGTGCTGGACGCGCTTCATCGCTTCTTCGACCGCGTTCTCCTCAGTATAAGCCCCGACCTGCCAGCCCTTCCGTTCGAGCTGGGAAGAAATTGATTGCAACTCTATCTTCGTCCCCGGCAGGGGAGGCAGCCCCTCCCCTCCCAGCTCGCGCGAGCGCGGCCCGCTCGCCACCGAGGCCAACAAGGGTGTCAATTCCTGCGACTTCCGCAGCGTGCCGACCACAGCCCGTTGTCGTGCCTCTGGCAGGCCGAACTGGGGGTCGCCAATCAGCACGGCGGTGTTCGTTGCGGCGGCGCGCCTGTCACGCAGGAGGTCCTTGGTGCTGGAGACCAGGCGCAGGTCGTAGTGCTCCACCAGCGGTCGGCCATCTGCAGCCGGCAGGACGCCCCAGGCAATCTGGTTTAACACCCCATCCGGCGAAAGGTAGACTTGCTGGCTCTCGCTGAGCCAGGCTTTGACCGGCTTCCAGAAGGCGGCGTAGACCTCGCGGGCGGCGGCTTCTCCCTGCGCGCCTTCAGGGCTGACCAAGCTGCGATACTGGCGCAAGGGAGCGCCCTCGAGCTTTTCCGCCTCCCCCAGCACCATCAGGGTGGGGGCGGTAGTGGTTTCCGGGGTGAGCACCAGGGCGGCGTAGTAAGTGGTGTCGGTCCAGCGCGTGCCGTTATGGAAGTCAAAGCGAACAAACTCGACGGCCGCTTGCCCTTTCTGCAAGGCTTTCTGAACATCCCGCCAGGTGGCACGGGCGAGTCGTTTCTCCTCGGCCAGCGCGCTGGAACGCCGCACCAATTCTCGCTCCAGCTCATTGGCCTCTCGCTCCGACTGCTCGATGGTCTTTCTCCATTGCGCCCTGTCGCGAGGTTCGGCGGTGAGGAGCTTGGCCAGCTGGGTTTTCTTGGCCGTAAGTTGGTCGAGCAGAGCCAAGGCTTGTGGGTCTCCGCCGGCCGCAATCTGCGTGCGCAGAGCAGCGATGCTGGCGACC
Source organism: Candidatus Acidiferrales bacterium (assembly GCA_050747425.1). GTDB lineage: Bacteria > Acidobacteriota > Terriglobia > Acidiferrales > 2-02-FULL-67-57 > CAYTXK01. Next base: position 770 of record JBOGNW010000298.1, on the reverse strand, counting down.
ACGAATCCCTTCTGCCAGAGTATGACATCATACATTTTGCCGACTAGGGCGGGATTCTTTTCCCGGTACCTGAGGCAAAAGCTGAAGTAGACAGGGAACACATAGGAGACTGTATCCAAGAATGAAAGTCTCTCCTTCTCGCTCATATAAGTGAAATGGTACTCAAACTGTTTGGCCAGGTTCTGAAGACTTCGGTCAAACAAGGCTTGGGCCTGATCAGGCAGCCCTTGGGCATAATAGAGGGTACCCAATCCGGTTAGACCCAATCCTACAGTAGGGTGGTTTTCCCCCAGAGCCTTCTCCCAGATGGCGAGCGACCGCTGATAGACCGGCTCGGCCTGGGCATACTTGCCCTGGGTGTAGTAGAGCCCCGCCAGGTTGTTGAGGCTCTGGGCCACATCGGGATGCTCCGGCCCCAGAGCCTTCTCCCGGATGGCCAGCGACCGCTGGTAGAGCGGCTCAGCCGGGGCGTACCGGCCCTGAGTGTAGTAGAGCCCGGCCAGGTTGTTGAGGCTCTGGGCCACGTCGGGATGCTCCGGCCCCAGAGCCTTCTCCCGGATTGCCAGCGACCGCTGGTAGAGCGGCTCGGCTTGGGCATACTTGCCCTGGGCGCGGTAAAGCTCCGCCAAGTTGTTGAGGTCTGTAGCCAGCCCGGGATGGTCCGGCCCTAGCGCTTTTTCGTCAATCGCGATTGCCCGCCTATAGAGCGGCTCGGCTTGGGCATACTTGCCCTGGGCGCGGTAAAGCTCCGCCAGGTTGTTGAGGCTGGT
>JBOGNW010000297.1:0-7356 GCA_050747425.1 Candidatus Acidiferrales bacterium | reverse complement strand
CCGATGCGGTAGGCCTCGGCAATTCGCTCCGGCGGAACCAGCTTGGTGACCGCCACCAGGGTCACCTCATCCCGGCGGCCTGCCCGCTCGAGGGAGACGCGGATGCGCTCCTGCACACGTTCCAGGTTCTCGGCGATGGAAAATGTCTCGGCGCGCGCCATGGCAGCGATTGTAGCACCGCCTCTTGGCCCCGCGGGCTTTGTCCCGCGATGCGCCAGCCGTGCTATGATGGGCGGCCCTTTCGGAATCGATCCTATGACGGGCGCTCAACAGGCATGAGTCCACGCCGGTATTCGGGGCTATTCTTTACTTTTGAAGGCATTGACGGGTCGGGCAAGACTACGCAGTTGCAACGATTCGCCGATTATGTCAGCCGGCTGCGGCTGCCCTTTCTGACCACGCGCGAGCCGGGCGGGACGGAGCTGGGCGAGCGCATCCGCCGGCTGCTGCTGCCCCGCGCCAGCGCGGGAATCGATGCGCGCACCGAAGTGCTGTTGTATTTCGCCGCGCGGGCGCAAAACGTCGCCCAAACCATCCTGCCGGCGCTCGAGCAAGGCCGCCTGGTGCTCTGCGACCGCTATACCGACGCTTCCCTCGCTTACCAGGGCTACGGGCGGGGCCTCGACCTACGCTTCATCCGCCAGCTCCACCGCGTCGCCTGCCAGAACCTGAAGCCGGACCTGACCTTCGTTATTGACATCGACCCCAGGCGCAGCGTGCGCCGCGCCCGCCGCCGCCTGGCCGCCACCCGGCACGACGAAGCCCGCTTTGAAGAAGAAAATCTCGAGTTTCACCAGCGCGTTCGACGTGGTTATAACGCGTTATCACGCCAAGAACCGCGCCGCGTCAAACTCATCCCCGGCGACGACACTATCGAGGCGGTGCACCAGAAGATCATCGCGGCGGCGCGCCCGCTGCTGTCGCGGCTGACCCCCGGAGCGAGCGCGTGACCTTCGCGGATTTCGTCGGCAACGCCCGCGGGGTCGGGGCCCTGCGTCGGATGATGGCGAGCGAACGGGTTCCCCATGCCTTGCTCTTTGCCGGGCAGAAAGGTGTAGGCAAGTTCACGCTCGCCACCTTGTTTGCCCGGGCGCTCAACTGCGAGCGGACGCCGGGCGAAATCTGCGGCCAGTGCCACAACTGCCGGACTCTGGCGGTGCTCGAGGATCTGCCGGCGCTGGTCGCCACGGGGCTGGAAGCGCGCGGCAGCGCCAATCCCGAAGAAGTGCCGTTGCTGCTGCGCCCGCATCCAAGCGTTACCGTACTGGTGCCGGATGGCGCCTTCATTCGCGTCGCCCAGATGCGCCACGTTGTCCGGCAGGCCTACACGATGGCGGCCGGCGCCCGGCATCAGGTCTTCCTCATTGATGAAGCCGAGCGGTTACGCTTTGATTTTGCCGACGTGTTGCTCAAGGTTCTGGAAGAGCCACCCGCGCGCACGACGCTGATTCTTGTCAGTTCGGCGCCGTTTGAGCTGCGCCCCACCATTCGCTCCCGCTGTATTCCTCTTTATTTCTCGCCGCTCAAGCAAGCGGAGCTGGAAAGCACCTTGCAGGTCCACCGCCCGCACTGGAAAAAGGGGGAGCGCGAGCTAGCGGCGGCCGCGGCCGGGGGCAGTCTGGGAACGGCGCTGACTCTCGACTTGGAGCGCTTTCGCCGGGTGCGACAAGCCGCTCTGGAGCTGGTACGAAGCAGCCTTTCGGCCGAGATCAACGCGGAGGCGCTCTTCGCGGCCACCGCGCTGCTGGCCGGCAAGGAGGCGCAGGCCGAGGGCGAGGGGGAAAAACCGCGGGCGGCGTTGGAATTTTCCCTTGACATCCTCTATGCACTTCTGCGAGATATTCTGCATTGGAAAGTTGGTGTTCCGGAGCTGGGACTCCACTCTCCAGATCTTCGCTCCGAACTGCAGACGCTGAGCCGGGAAGCAAGCTGGGGGTGGTTTCAGCGGGCAGTGACGCATCTGGATCGCATCGAAGGCTGGCAACGCCGGAACGTCAGTCGCCAGCTTGCCCTAGATGCGTGGCCGCTCGGCTTGGCCCGCCCCGAGTAAAAAAACGGGCGAACCCGCAGGGCCGCTTCCCGCATCTGTATAAGGTAGAGGTGCGCGAACGAGCATCTGGAGGAGGCTAGGAGGTGGGCCACCTCGGGATGAGCCACGAAACCAACCAAGGGTTGACTGCGTATAACAATAATAAAGAACGAGGTGCGACCGTGAACCGCCGACTCATACGTCCTAGTTTGGCAGAAGTGAAAGAGCAGTTCGGGCAGGGAGAGCCGCAACGGCGCAAGCCGGTGCCTCCTGAGCAGACGCACGCCGAGGCGTACTACTACGTCAAGAATATGCAAGCGCGCACGCCGGTGGTGGTGGTGCTGGCCGACGGGGAAACACTGCACGGCACGGTGGAGTGGTACGACAAACACTGCATCAAACTTACGCGGACCAATGCGCCCAACCTGCTGCTCTACAAATCGGCCATCAAGTACCTCTACAAGGACGAGGACGCCTCCGGCAACGGCCAGCCCCGGGAGCCAGAGATGGCCCACACCGACCGCGATCTCGAGTAAGAGGGGTCGTTCGCGGGGGGATTTCCGAACCGCCTAGGCCTGCTCGTCGGGCGGGCGAATGCTGTAGGTCAACAGACTCTTCGCCACCAGTTCCCGGCGCGCGTTGCGAATCTCCACCTCTCCCACCGCCAGGCGCTTTCCCAAGCGCAGGACGCGCGCATCGGCCCGGAGGCGGCCTCCCCAATGCGGCGCCAAGTAGCTGATAGTCATCTCGACGGTGACGATGCGGACCAAAGAAGAAAAGCGCGTGAAGATAGCCATGGCGAGGGCGGTGTCGGCGAGGGTCGCCAGCACGCCGCCGTGGACGCCGTGCGGATGACGATGGCGCGGTCCCGCCTCCAAAGTCAGCGTGGCGCGGCCGGGAGCCAAACGCGCCAGCTTGAATCCGAACAGACGCACGGGGCCACGCTTCGGAAGCGGCGACGAATCTCCTCGTAGTGACGCGCACGCTTGGCCGCCATCATCAACCCGCCGTGTAGCCGCCATCGAGCGGCAGGGCGGCGCCGGTCATCCAGCTCGATTCATCACTGGCGAGGAACAACGCCAGCCGCGCCACGTCGTCCGGCGTTCCCATTCTCCCCAGCGGAATCTGAGCGGAGCGGCGCGCCAGCTCGGCGGACGGATCGCCAAAGCGCGCCAGGGATTCTCGTCCCATGGGCGTGTCCACCAGGGCCGGGCAAATGCAGTTGACGCGGATGTTTTCGGCGGCGTGGTCGAGCGCCAGCGCTTTGGTCATTTGCACCAGGCCACCCTTCGAGGTGGCGTAGGCCACGCGCCGCTTCATTCCCACCAACCCTAGCACTGAGCCGATGTTGACAATGGAACCGCCACCGGCGCGGCGCAGCTCCGGGAGGGCTTGTTTAGAAAGGAGAAACACTCCTTTCAGGTTGGTCGCCATCATGCGCTCCCAGTCCTCCAGGCTAGTCTCTTCCGCCGTGCCCGCCATCCAGTAGGCGGCGTTGTTCACCACGACGTGCAGGCCGCCGAAGCTCTCGACGGCCCGCGCTACCAGAGTATTCACCTCCAGCTCGCGGGTGACGTCACAGGGCTGTGCCACGGCTCGGCCGCTCGCCCCGATAGCGCGCGCCACGTCGTCCAGCGGCTCGCGGCGGCGTCCCGCCAGCACCACGGCCGCCCCTTGGCGGGCGAAGAGCTCGGCGCAGGCGCGCCCGATACCGGTCCCCGCGCCGGTGATGATGGCTGTTTTCCCCGCGAGTCGCATGGCTGAAGCAAGAAAGGCGAGGCAATCTAGCACGCGGCTGCATCCAATGTCCATCGGGCGAAACTTGTGGGCGCGAAGAAACGTCTGTTAGAGTGAGACGGCGATGAAAATCGGCATCACTTGTTACCCGACTTATGGCGGCAGCGGTGTGGTCGCGACAGAGCTGGGGATGGAGCTGGCGGCCCGCGGCCACGAGGTTCACTTCATCAGCTACGCGCTGCCGATACGCCTGGCCGAGCTGGGCGACCAGCCGGAGGTAGCCCGCCGCATCTGCTACCACGAAGTGGAAGTGCTGTCTTACCCGCTTTTCGATTTCCCGCCCTACGCGCTGGCGCTGGCCACCAAGATGGCGGAGGTGGCCGAGCACTATGAGCTCGATTTGCTGCACGTTCACTACGCCATCCCGCATTCGGTAAGCGCTTATCTGGCGCGGGCCATGCGGGCCCCGCACCGGTTGCCTTTCGTCACCACGCTGCACGGCACCGACATTACGCTGGTCGGGCAGGACCGCTCCTTCCTGCCCATTACGCGCTTCGCTATCGAAGAATCGGACGGGGTGACGGCGGTGTCGAACTACTTGCGGGAAGTCACGCGGCGGGAATTCAACGTGCGCAAGCCGATCGAGGTCATCCCGAACTTCGTCAACTGCGACCGCTACCGCCGTCAGGAGAATGCGGAGGCGCGGCGGGTGCTGGCGCCGAACGGGGAGGCGCTGGTGGCGCACCTCTCCAACTTTCGGCCGGTCAAGCGCATCCCGGAGGTCATCGAGATTTTCGCTCGGGTTCGCGCCGCGCAGCCGGCGCGGCTGCTGCTGATGGGCGACGGCCCCGAGCGCGCCAACGCCGAGTATCTGGTGCGCGAAAAAGGTATCGCCGACGACGTGCTCTTTCTCGGCAAGCAGAACGCCGTCTACGAAAAACTAGGGCTCTGCGATTTGTTTCTGCTGCCGAGCGAGTCAGAATCGTTTGGGCTGGCGGCGCTGGAGGCCATGGCCTGCGAAGTGCCGGTGATTGCCAGCGACGTGGGCGGGCTGCGCGAGGTGATTCATCAGGGAGAGGACGGTTGCCTGCTGCCGGTGGGGAACGTCGAGGCCATGAGCCGCTGCGCGCTCGAGCTGCTGAGCCAGCCGGAGCGCGGACGCGAAATGGGACGGCGGGCACGAGAGTCTGCCCGCGCGCGATTCTGCTCGACGCTGATTATTCCCCGCTACGAGGCCTTCTACCAGCAAGTGCTGGAACAATCGGCTTAGAGTCCGCGACGGATCTCAGGAGCTTTGCAGCTCGGGAATCTCGATGCGGATGGAGGTGCCGCGGCCGGGCTGGCTTTCGATTTTCATCACGTAGTCTTTGCCGTAGAGAACTTTCAGGCGCTCGTTCACGTTGCTGATTCCGATCCCGCTGTCGTAGACGTCGGCGATGCGGTCTTCGGCGATGCCCACGCCGTTGTCCTCCACCACGATGACCAGGCGGCCGTCGAGGCGGAGGGTGCGCAGATGGATTTCCCCGCCGCCCAAGCTAGGAGCCAGGCCGTGGCGGATGGAGTTTTCGATGATGGGCTGGAGCAACATGCTGGGCACGATGGCGTCGAGCGTCGCGTCGTCAATGTCTTTGCGGAACTGCAAGTTTTCCGGGCCGAAGCGCACGGTTTCGATGCTGAGATAGTTCTCGATGAACTCCACTTCTTCGCGCAGAGGAACGAAGTTTTCGTTCTTGCGCAGCAGGCGGCGGAGAATCTGGGAGAGCTTCAGCAAGACTTCGCGCGCCTCTTCGGGATTGAAGCGGGTCAGCGAGCTGATGGTGTTGAGGGTGTTGAAGAGGAAGTGAGGGTTGATCTGGCTGGTGAGGGCCTGCATGCGGGCTTCCAGGAGTGACTGCTCCTGATCGCGCAGCTTGATTTGAATGCGAGTGTTGTTCCAGATGGTGAGCGGCAGGGCGACAGCAAAGACGGTGCCGACAATGGGCAGCACCACCGGCCAGCCGGGCTGGGTGCGCAAGTAGTAGAGCGCCCCGGGAAACATGGGGCCGAGCGTGAGGCGCAGCAACTCGAGCCCGATGCAGGCTGCCAGCGGCAGGATGGCCCAATTCCCTTCTCCGTGAGCCACCAGCCGGTAAAGCCAGCGAGGTACGCTCAAAAAGGCGAAGGGGCCGAGACCCCACACGCGCTCCTTGTGGGCGCACAGTTCGCGCAACACACCGCCCACGGCACCGCACAGCATGCCGAAGGGCACGGAAAGCAGCTCGTTGTTGAAGAAAGCCGGGAGGGCCGCCATGGTGCCGACCATCATTCCGGTGGTGCGGCCGCCCACCAGGCCGGCGAGCACGGCTCCCTCCAAGCTGACGTCGGTGGCCTGGTAGCGGAGGAGCAGCCGCGTGAGCACCCCCATGGCCACCATGGGGCCGTAGAGCAGCACGAACATAAGGCGTTCATCGAGGGTGCGCTCCTCGATGCGCAGGATGCGCTGGAAGCGAGTCAAGCGGACGACCAGGGCGGCGATGGCCGAGGCCACGCCGACGCGGAAGAGCAGCGTGAAAACAACGTCCTGGAGGCGGAGCGCTTGGTCCATAAACGGCTAGAAGCTACGGTAGCCGAAGGGGTTGAGGTTGTAAAGCGGCGGCTTCGCTCGGAATAACCGATAGGACAAGACCGGGAGGGGCAAGCCCCTCCCCTACACAGAAAGAAGGGTACAGGTGGGATTGATTGTCGGGTGTTTGGGCGGGCGTCTATAATGGGCGTGTGAAACGAAAAGCGAAAAGCGGGCGGGGGTTGCGGAAGGCGGCGGAGGCGCGGCTGCCGACCCGTTACGGGTTGTTCCGGATTCTGGGGCTGGAAGACGGGCGGCGGCAATCGCTGGTGGTGCTGGTGAAGGGGAAGCCGCGGGCGAAGCAAGCGCCGCTGGTGCGGATTCATTCGCAGTGCCTGACGGGGGATGTGTTCACGTCTTCGCGGTGCGACTGCCGTGCGCAGCTTGAACTGGCGATGCAGAAAGTGGCCGCGGAAGGCGCGGGCGTGATTGTGTACGAGCCCCAGGAAGGGCGCGGAATTGGATTGATCAACAAACTCCGAGCCTACGAGCTACAGGACCGCGGGATGGATACGGTGGAAGCCAACCGCCACCTGGGCTTCCCGGCCGACCGCCGGAACTATGCGGCGGCGGCGGCGGCCCTGCGCCTGCTGGGGCTGCGGCGAGTGCGGTTGCTGTCGAACAATCCCGAGAAAGTGGAAGCTCTGGAGCGGGCGGGGATTGAGGTGGTGGAGCGAGTTCCCTGCCAGCCCGCGTCCGCACGGGGCCATCGCGGCTACCTCAGGGTGAAGAAACAGAAGCTTGGGCATCTGCTGAATCTCTAGGCCGGTTTCGGTAGCCCTCAGGGGCTAAAGCCCATCTTTATTTAATTCGATTCGGCACGGCTAAAGCCGTGCCCTACCGATGGCTAGCCGCCGCCGACGAAGTGGACGACTTCGAGCTGGTCGCCGGGCAGGAGTTTGACGCGGGGCCAGTCTTCGCGCTTCACAATCTTGCGATTGCGCTCGACGGCCAGGCGCTCGCGCTTGAGCTGAAGATGCTCGAGTAG
>JBOGNW010000296.1:0-4006 GCA_050747425.1 Candidatus Acidiferrales bacterium | reverse complement strand
ACCACCACATCGAGATACGGCCCGAGGCCCAGTTCGTCGCAGAAGTGCATCAGACCTTTCTGCCAATCGGAGATTACCCCGAGACGCAACCCGGCCTCCTTGAGAGCGCGGAGCACATCCAGCGACTCGTCGAATGTCACAAAGGCATTCGGCCCCATGATGTCTCGTATGACTGGCGCGTGTTCTGTGTAGTCAGTGGCCTTGGAGCCTCGCACATGCGTTCGCTCGAACAGGCGCCGGGTAAATTCCTCCCAGAAAACCCCCTTGGCTTCCTCCGCCAGCGCAGGATTGTAGGAGGCGGCGTAGAATTCGAAGACGTCGTACAGCACCTGATGCTGCCACGCATCACAAGCCAATCCGGCAGCCGATAGATACTCCTGGTAGGCGCGACCGCGCCCGGTTCCCGCACGGTGGAGGACCAGTGTGTTGTAGAAGTCGAAAGTTACCGCCTGCAACATTTCCTCTTTGCCCCTCCCAGCCATAATACCGTCCCTCGGCGACGGTTGTAGCTACTCCCTCGTGTCTTCAGGGACATTCCCCAAAAAATCCGTGTGTATCCGTGTGCATCTGTGGTTTCATTTCTTTCCCTATGCCGCTTCCCCCCTATGCCATCATCCTGGCCGGCGGCCACGGCACGCGCGTCTGGCCGCTCAGCCGCCGCGCGCGCCCCAAGCAGTTCCTGACCGGGGCCAAACAATTCCTGACACTGGCCAGCCAGGAATCTCTGCTCCAGCAGACCTATCGGCGCGTGGCGCCTCTGTTTCCCGCCGGGAAAATCTATGTTGTCGGCAATGCCGAGCACGGGGCGCTCTTGCGGCGCCAACTGCCGCGCTTGCCAGCCCGGCAATTTCTGTTCGAGCCGGTTGGCCGCAACACCGCCGCTGCCTGCGCTCTGGCGGCCGAACACATCCGCGCTGTGATTCCCCGCGGCCAGCGCGATGCGGCGCTGGCCGTGTTTCCCGCAGACCAGGCTATCCGGCGGCAAGCCCGCTTTCAGCGCGTGGTGGCTGCCGCGTTGACAGTCGCCACGGCAGCAGAGGTAATTGTGGTTCTGGGTGTACCGCCGAAGGGCCCCTACACTTTGTATGGGTACATCGAACGCGGGCGGGGACTGGGCCGCACCCGTGGCCAGCGCATTTTTCGCGTGCGGCGCTTCACGGAAAAACCCGACGAGCGCACCGCCGCCCGCTACTTGCGCACCGGACGCTACTCCTGGAACTCGGGGATGTTTTTCTGGCGTCTCTCGACTTTCGACCGCCTTCTGGCTCGCTATCTCCCGGGCACCGCCGCGACGTTCAGGGCGCTGGCGCCTCACATCGGCGGCCGCAGCTACTCCGCCCGACTGCGGCGAGCCTACCAGCACCTTCAAAACATTTCTGTTGACTACGCCCTCACCGAGCCCGCCGCCGCTCGCGGCCAGGTACGGGTGCTGGAACCCCGGCTGGATTGGAGCGACCTGGGCTCATGGGACGCGGTGTACGAATGGCACGCCGCGGGCGGCGAGCGGGACATTGTCCCGGGCCTCAACTTTCTCCTCGATACTCGTGGGAACTGGTTCGGGACGCCGAAGAAATTCGTAGCCGCCATTGGAGTGCGAGACCTGATCGTCGTAGATACTCCTGATGCGCTCTTGCTCTGCTCGCGCCACCGCAGCCAGGAAGTAGGAAAAATCCTAGACTTTCTGAAGAAGAAAGGCCTCCGGCGGCTGCTGTGAAGACGCGCACACCGACAGGCCGAAGACGTAAAAGTCGGCGAGCCCGAGCGTCCGCCCCGAGCATTCATTTTGGCACCGACGGCTGGCGCGGCGTGATCGCGCGCGAGTTCACGCGCGAGAATGTGGAGCGGGTGGCGCGGGCGCTGGCGCGCTACCTGGTCGAGTACGAAGACCTGCGCCGGGGCGTTGTCGTCGCTTACGACACGCGCTTCCTCGCCGCGCAGTTTGCGCGGCAGGTCACTGAAGTCCTGACCTCAGTGGGCGCGAACGTTCGCCTGGCCGTGGCGGCCACCCCCACGCCGGCTTTGTCCTACGCCGTGCGCAGCGCGGGCGCGGCCGCCGGCATCATGCTGACCGCCAGCCACAATTCGCCTGAGTGGCTGGGAATCAAGCTCAAAGCGAGCTTTGGCGGCTCGGCGTCGGCGCGGGCGGTGGCGGAGGTGGAGCGCTTCCTCTCTGAGCCTCGGCTCTTGCCGCGGGTGACGCCCAACCTGCGCCTCATCGAGCGGGTGGACCTCAAGCCCGCTTATCTCCGGCGGCTGGCGGAGTTGGTTGACCTCCAGCGCATCGCCGCGGCGCGCTTGCGCCTCGCCCTTGACCCCATGCACGGCGCCGGCGCGGGCTATTTGCGCGAGCTGCTCAGCCAGCACGGCATCGCCTGCACGGAAGTGCGGGGCACGCCCGACCCGCTCTTCGGCGGCACTCAGCCCGAACCGCTGGAAGCGAACCTCGAGCCGCTGCGCGAGGCAGTCTGCCGCGAGAAGTGCGACGCCGGCCTGGCCACCGATGGCGACGCCGACCGCCTGGCGGCCTTCGATGCCGCCGGGGAGTTCGTTGACCCGCACAAGATTTTCTCCCTTGTCTTCCGCCACCTGGTGGAGCGGCGCGGGCTCCGCGGTGCGGTGGCCAAGACGTTTTCCGTCAGCAAAATGATTGACCGCCTGGCCGAAAAATACGGCGTGCCCCTGCATGAGACGCGCATCGGCTTCAAGTACATCGCCGACCTGATGCTCGAGCACGACCTGCTCGCGGGCGGGGAGGAAAGCGGCGGCATCGGCATCCGGCCGCACCTGCCAGAGCGCGACGGGCTTTTGATTTCGCTGCTGGTCGCTGAAATCCTCGCCAGCGAAGGGAAACCGCTGGCTGACTGCGTGGCGGACTTGCAAAGAGATTTCGGACCCCTCTATTACCGCCGCCTCGACCTTCCGCTCGACCCGGCGCAGAAACAGCGCGCCCTCCGCCGCGTGGCGGGCGACGACCTGCGGCGGCTGGGGGAATGGACGGTGGTGGGGCGCGAAGACCTCGACGGCACCAAGCTCTATCTGCTCAACGCTGGCTGGGTGCTGACCCGCGCCTCGGGAACGGAGCCGCTGCTGCGCCTCTACGCCGAAGCGCCCAACGCCGCGCTGGTCGAGCGGGTTGTGGACACGGTCGAGCAGTTGGTGCGCACTGCATGAAATCGAACGGCACCCATTTCGCCTAGGAGGAAAGTGATGAAGAAATTTTCTTTGCCCTGGATTTGTGTCAGCCTTTACATGCTTTTGTCAGCGTTCAGCGCGCAGGCGCAGGCCTTCAAAGTTGGGCCAGTCACGGCGCCGCCCGGGGAGCGGGTGTCGGGATTTATCGAAGTAACGGAAGGAATGGATGGAAATGCACGCATTCCCGTCACGATCGCACGCGGAACGAAGCCGGGGCCGGTGCTGGCCTTGATTGCCGGGACGCACGGCTATGAATACGCACCCATCATCGCCTTGCAGCGGGTGCGCGGGCAGATTGATCCGGCGCAACTTTCGGGCACGGTGATTCTGGTGCACGTGGCCAATATGCCGTCTTTTCTCGGCCGGACGATTTACTACAGCCCGGTGGACCACAAGAACCTCAACCGCGTCTATCCGGGCAAGCGCGACGGTACGGTGAGCGAGCGCATCGCCTACGCCATCACCACCGAAGTCATCGAGCGGGCCGACTACGTAGCCGACTTGCACTGCGGCGACGGCAACGAAGCCCTGCGGCCCTACACTTACTGGGCTAACACCGGCCATGCGGAGTTGGACGAGCGCTCGCGAGAAATGGCGGTGGCCTTCGGGCTCGACCACATTGTGATTGACTCCAGCCGCCCGGGCGACCCCAACGCCTCGGTCTATACCGACAATACCGCGCTCACGCGCGGCAAGCCCGCCATCACCTCAGAAGCCGGACAACTGGGGGAGACGCGCGACGAATGGGTGGTGTTGGTCGAGCGCGGGGTGTGGAATTTGCTGCGGCATTTCAAGATGGTAGCGGGCCCCGCTG
>JBOGNW010000295.1:0-9173 GCA_050747425.1 Candidatus Acidiferrales bacterium | reverse complement strand
GCGCAGATGAGTCTCGTGCTCATCACGGCTAACGATGCGCGCCTTGAGGCGCATGGCGCGCACAAGCGCGGTTTGTAGGGCACCCGGATGACGCGCCACGACAGGCAGCAGGTTTTGTTCGAGAAAGCGAAAGAGGAACGGGTCGCCGATAACGGCGCACTTCACCACTTCGTACAGGCCAGCGCGGTAGTCGCGCCCCGGCAGGGTGGCGAGCGTGGTGGTGTCGGCAAAAACTGCTTGCGGGTGATGGAAGGCGCCCAGAAGATTCTTGCCGGCGCGGAGATTCACACCCGTCTTGCCCCCGAGGGCGGCGTCGGCCTGGGCCACGAGCGTGGTGGGAATCTGGATGTAGGAGACGCCGCGCATGTAGGTGGTAGCGAGAAAGCCGGTGACATCGCCGACGACGCCACCGCCGAACGCCGCCAGCAGCGAGCCGCGGTCGGCGCCGTGTGTTAGCAACTCGTCCGCCAGCTTTTCGACTGTGGCCAAGCGCTTGTCTTTTTCGCGGTCATGCATCAAAAGCACGTCGAAACTCACGCTGGCGGCGCGCAGGCCGGCGGCGAGCGGCCTGCCCCACAGGCGCCACACCCGCGGCGAACTGATGACGAAGAGCCGCGGCCGCCCGGGGCTCAGGCGGCGAAGCCGCTGCCCGCACTCACGCAGCAGCCCCGCGCCTATCACGACGGGATAAGACGCCGTCGGGGTGTGCACGCGAAGCACCTGCACTCGATTGACGGCGTTGGACGCCATGGTCCGCCTTTTATACCACCTCTTTCCCCCACCCGTTGAAAGAGCCGAGCAGGGTGCTATCATCGCGCCAGAGTCAACAAACCTACATGACGCCCGGGCCAATTCGCGAGACCGATTACCTGGTAATCGGATCCGGCATCGCCGGACTGCGCGCGGCCATCGAGCTGGCTACGGCCGGCGAGGTGCTGGTGCTCACCAAAGCGGCGCCGACGGAATCGGCGACGCAGTACGCGCAGGGAGGCATCGCGGCGGCGCTGAGCGACGAAGACGAAATCGGGCTGCACCATCAGGACACACTCAAGGCGGGCGACGGGTTGTGCAACGAGGCAGCGGTCAAGATACTGGTGGAGGAGGGGCCGCGGTGCATTCACGAGCTCATCGAGTGGGGGACGGCGTTCGACCGCGAGGGAACGCGGCTGGCTTTCACGCGCGAAGGCGCCCACAGCCGCTCGCGGGTTCTGCATGCGCAGGGCGACTCCACCGGGCGCGAAATCCTGCGAGCGCTCTTCGCACGGGCGCGGGAGAGCATCGCGCTGGTGCCGTTCGTTTTCACCATTGATTTGTTGGTTCGGAATGGGCGCGTGGTGGGGGTGCGCGCGCTCGATGAACAAACCGGAGAGCTCCAGGAAATCCGCGCCTGGGCGGTGCTGCTGGCTACGGGCGGGCTCGGGCAGGTGTACTCGGAAACCACGAATCCTGCGGTGGCCACGGGCGACGGCGTCGCCATAGCCTATCGCGCCGGGGCGGTGTTGCAGGACATGGAATTCGTTCAGTTTCATCCCACGGCGCTCTTCCTGCCGCGCGCACCGCGGTTTTTGCTTTCCGAGGCCTTGCGCGGGGAAGGCGGCTGCCTGAGGAACATTGACCTCGAGCGTTTCATGCCGCGCTACCACGAAGCCGGGGACCTGGCGCCGCGCGACGTGGTGTCGCGAGCCATCGTGAAGGAAATCGAACGCACGGGAAGCGAGTTTGTTTATCTCGACATGACCGGCCTGGACGCGGGGCGGGTGCGCGAGCGCTTTCCTCGCATTTACGCCACCTGCTTGCAGCACAACCTGGATATTGCCGCCGACTTGATTCCCGTGCGGCCCGCCGCTCACTATGCGATGGGCGGAGTGGCCACGGACCTCGAAGGCCGCAGTTCACTGCCGGGGCTGTATGCGGCGGGGGAAGTGGCGTGCAACGGCGTCCATGGAGCCAACCGGCTGGCGAGCAATTCGCTTCTCGAAGGATTGGTGTTTGGCGCGCTCGCCGGACGGGCGATGACTCAGGACTGCCCGGCTAAACAAGCGGCCCGGGGCCGGTCCGACGCTGCGAAGAACAGAGCTTCCGCTGCCGCCAGCCCGAGAGCCGAAGCGGTTCCCACCGAAGTGGAAAAACAACGAGAGAGAATCCGCGCTGCGATGTGGAGGCAGGTGGGCATCATTCGAGAGGGAGCCTCGCTGGCAGCAGCGCTGAAGTCTTTGCACTCACTCGCCCGCAAGAAGTCCGAGCCACCGCTGCGCGCCGCCCAGGAAGCGGAGAACCTGCGGATTGTGGGCGAGGCGATTGCGCGCTGCGCGCTGGCGCGCGAAGAGAGCCGCGGGGCGCATTACCGCAGCGACTTTCCCGCCCGGCAAGACGAGACCTGGTGCAAGCATTCCCGGTTGGCGCCGGATGGGACGGTAAGTTTTGAATAACGAGCGACCGGGCGGGAGCAATTCGTTCAGGGAGACGGCCAGCGCTGCCCGAGTCGCCTGACGGTTTCCAGCACCACCTCGCCGACAGTTTCCAGGCTGCGCGGGCTGAGCTTGTCGGGAGTATCTTGCGGCGTGTGCCAGTAGCGATTCTGGGGGCCGTAGTCGAAATCAATCAAATCCACTGCCGCCACGCCAGCGCGAATGAACGGCATGTGGTCATCTTCGACGGCCATGGCGCCTTCGACAAAGTGGGTTTCGAAGCCTTTCTCCTGGGCAACTTTCCAGATCAGGTCGGTGAGCCAAGCGGTGGAGTTCGAGTCGCGTTTGAGGGCGAGGTTCTTGTCGCCGATCATGTCGACGTTGATGAGGGCCTTGATGCGTGAGAGTACGCCGTCACGTTGCCAAATACTGGCCTGGTAGCGGCTGCCGTACAGACCGTCGGTAGGGCTCCACCGGCGAAAGGCCTCCTCACCATCGAAAAACACCACCCAGACTTCAGTGGCAGCGCGCTGGCCGCGAGCGAGCACCCGTGCCAACTCCAGCAGTAGGGCAGCCGACGAACCACCGTCATTGGCTCCGAGGAAGCCTTCCTGTACGAGCGTGTCATAGTGGCCGCTCACGACAATGAGGTCTGCGCTGCGTCCCGCCATCTTGCCAAGGATGTTTTTCATGGGGCGTTTGCCGAGCGGAGTGTCGGCGACGAAATCCACTTCTTCCACTTGAGCGCCTGCCTGCCGGAGCTCCTTCAGGATGTAGTCCTGCGCCGCCCGGTGTCCGGGAGAGCCGGGGACGCGTGGGCCGGCCTTCACCAGGGCTCGGACGTGTTCGAGGGCACGCTGCCCATTGACTCGCGGGGGCGAAGGTTGTTCGGCCTGGGCACACCCCGGGGCGAACACCAGCGCCGCCAGGAAAAGGCAATGGCGCAAAGCCATCAGCCGCCACTCTCGGCGAGGCGACGGGCGCGGGCGCGCCTCAAGTTGACAATCCAAGAAATTCCGATACCGACCACGTAGAGGGCGATCATCGGGGCCGCGAACACAATCATCGTAAAAGCGTCGGTGGTGGGCGTAATGACAGCGGCCGCCACCACGATACCCAGGACGGCGTGGCGGAAGTAGTGCAGCAGGAACCCTGGCGTAACCAGGCCGAGCCAGGAAAGAATGAAAATCAGCACGGGGAGCTGGAAGATGACTCCCATCCACAACACCATGGTCAGCCAGAGACTGAAATACTCGTTGATGCTGATGAAGGGCTCGAAATAATCCCTGCCGAAGTCGAGCAGAAAAGTCAGTGTGAGCGGCAAGACGATGCGGTGGGCAAAGTAACTGCCGAGCACGAACAAGCCGGAGGAAGAAACGACGAAGGGCAGCACGGCGCGGCGCTCGTGCTTGTAGAGGCCCGGGGCCACGAACAACCATACTTGCCAGAAGATGACCGGGGCGGCCAAGAAGATGCCTGCGTACACGCCGACTTGCAGAGCGAATTTGATGGGGGCCAGCGGGTCAGTAAAAACCAGCCGCTTTTCCAGGCCGGCCTGGGCGAAAGCGGCCAGCATGGGCTGGGAGAGGAATTGGTAAATCCATTCCCAAGCGAAAAGCCCGGCGACGCAGCCCACGGTAATGGCCGCGAGACAATAAATCAGCCGGCGGCGCAGCTCCGCCAGGTGCTCAAAAAATCCCATGGTGGCGCCGGCTTCGGCTTCCGATTCCCCCGCAGAGGTTTCCTGCCCCGTGGGCATGGTGGGCTCGCTCAGGAAGGTTCCTCAGGCTTGGAAGCGGGGCCTCCCGGCGAGGGATTGAGCGAGGGCGGGCGGGGAGTGTCGGCCAGGGTGGTGGTCTCGCGCTCGAGGGAGTGGATTTCGCTCTCGATGGTGGCGCGCAGATCGCTCGAGGCGCGGCGAAACTCGGCCAGGCTGCGGCCGAGCGTGCGGCCCAATTCCGGCAGGCGGCGCGGCCCGAAAAGGAGCAGGGCCACCACCAGGATGAGCAGAATCTCCGGGAAGCCCAACGGACCCATCGCCGCACCTTCCGCAGGCATCTTAGGAGGTGTAGAGAACAGGTGTCAAGCAAGCCACGAGCTTACTCCGGAATGCCAGATAGGGCCCAAGCCACTGAGAGTCTAGCCAGTCAACGCGAATGGCTGCCTACAGGCGCAGGCCGTTTCGGGTAAGGTCGCGGCCAGCCGGTTGGCGGCCGATGTCGCCTGTGCTATACTGCTTGCGACGAGTCGAGCGAGCGTCAAAGAGAGGAGAGCGAAACTCAGCATGAAGGGTTCAAGTCATCGGGCCGTATGGCTGGCAGTGGCGGTGGTGGTGGTGTCGGGCGTCCTGGGAGGGATTTACGGCCCGCGGGTTCAAGCGACGGTGGCGGGCGGCTCGGAAATCCAGGATTCCATCCGGACGTTCACTCAGGTCTATGCCATTGTGGAGCAGAACTACGCCGAGCCGGTGGACCCCGACCGCGCCATCTACCAGGGAGCCATCCCGGGGATGCTGCGCGTGCTCGATCCGCACTCCGCCTTCTTCGATGAGCGCGCCTTTGCCCTGCTGAGGGAAGACCAGCGCGGGGCCTACTACGGCGTGGGGATGATGGTAGCGCCGCGCGAAGGCCACACCATCATAGTGGCGCCCTTTGTGGGCTCGCCCGCCTATAAGGCCGGCCTGCGGCCCGGCGACACCATCTACCGCGTGGATGGCAGACTGGTCGAGGGCATGAGCACCAGCGAAATCGCTGACCTGCTCAAGGGACCCAAGGGGACGGTCGTGCGGGTGGAGGTGCTGCGCGAAGGGCAGGAAGGGCCGCTGGCGTTCACCATCACCCGCGATGAGATTCCGCGGCTCAGCGTCGAGTACTTCTTCGAGCTTCGTCCGCGGGTTGGCTACATCAAGCTGGTGGGCTTCAACGAGAAAACCCACGAGGAGTTGGCTAACGCGCTCGACAGCCTGCACGCCGAAACGCTCGAGGGCTTGATTCTCGACCTACGCGGCAACCCCGGCGGACTGCTCACCGAGGGCGTGTCGGTGTCCGACATGTTCCTGGGAAAGAACCAGTTGATTGTTGCTACGCATGGGCGCACGGAGCCGGAGAAACCCTACTACGCCGCCCGCGGCAACGGTGGGCGGAATTTTTCTCTGGTGCTGCTGGTGGACCGCTATACGGCGAGTGCCGCCGAGATTCTCGCCGGTGCCCTTCAAGACCACGACCGCGCCCTGATAGTGGGAGAAACCACTTTCGGCAAGGGGCTGGTGCAAAAAGTTTACCAGCTCAGCCACAATTCCGGCCTGGCCCTGACCACGGCGCGCTACTACACGCCCAGCGGACGCCTGATCCAGCGCGACTACAACACAGTTTCGCTCTACAACTACTACTATTCGCAGAAGCGCGAGAACAAGAACGACGACCGCCACACCACCGACTCCGGCCGCGCCGTCTACGGCGGCGGCGGCATTACACCCGATGAGGCGGTTCCTTATCCCGAGCTCACTGATTTCCAGGAGCAGCTCCTGCGTAAGATGGTTCTCTACCCGTGGGAGGTGGGGGTGGGGGATTTCGTCAAGCGCTACCTGGCCACGCACGCCGAGATTAGCAAAGATTTCGACGTAGATGACGCGGTACTGAACGAGTTTCGGCGCTTCTTGAGCGAGCGCAACATCCGCTTCACTGAACCCGACCTGCGCGACAACGAGGACTGGCTGAAGCTGCGCATCAAGAAGGAGATTTTCATTTCTGTCTTTGGCCGCGATGAAGGCCAGCGGGTGGCCATCGGCGGCGACCCGGTGGTGGCGCGCGCCATTGCCCTCCTGCCCGAGGCCAAGGCACTGGCCGAAAAGGCGCGACGCCAGCTCGCGCAGCGCCAGTCCGGGAACTAACCGGTCACCGTGCCGGCCGGCGGCTGGCCGCGGAGTCCTATGACTTCCGGGGCTTCAACTCGCAGCGGCAATTCCCTTCCCCCAGCTGTGCGTGCAGCCCTTCTCCTGCTTCTCCTCCCTCCCGCGGCTGCTGCCCAGGAAGACAACCTTCTCGCTTACCAAGGCCGGCTGCCCGAGGAAACAGTTTTCTATGTGAGCTGGAAGGGCGCCGCCAATCTGGAGCAACTCCGGAGCACCAATCCGCTGCTGCGCTTTCTGGGGTCGCCCGAAATGAAAGCCAACTGGCAGGCTTTCGAAGAGCTCTACGCGCGCCAAGGAAAGCACCCTGCTTCCGCCGGGGAACAGAAACCCGGCACAAAACGAAGCAGGCAAGAAATCCCTTGGCGCGAACTGGCGCCTCTGCTGAGCAACACAGGACTGCTGGCGGTGGTTCTTCCAGTGGAGGCAGAGGAAACTTCGTCACCGCCCGAGCCAGCCGGGCTGCTGGTGTACGACCGCACGGGTAAAGAGGAAGCGCTGGCGGCGCTGGAGGCGAAGTACCGTGATCCGGAGGCGACCTCCCGCCGCTATGAGTTCGACGGCGTAGCGATTACGGAAACCGTGGGCGCGGGCGGCAAGCCAACCGAATATGCCGCGCGCCTGGGGCGCTGGGTCGTCTATGGAGACAACAAGCAGGTCACAGAGGGCTGGCTGCAAGCTCTGCGAGCCGCTCCTGCCCGCTCGTTGAAAGACGTGGAGGTTTATCAGCGGGCGCGCGGGCTGGCCGACTCCAATGCCCAACTCGAAGCTTTTCTGAACATCTCCTTGCTCGCGCGACAACTTGAGCGCGTGCCCCCTCAAGCGAACTCCCCTTCGCCGGCTCACCTGGTGGAGGCTCTGGGCGGAAACGACTTCGAGGCCGGGGTCGTGAGTGTATCGCTGGAGGCAGCACGGGCCCGCTACCAGGTCATCTTTACGCCCAGCGCGTCGGCCAGTGGGCTTCCGTCCATCCTAAGTCCTGCCGTGCGGGAGTTCCCTTCCCTCGCTTTCGCGCCCTCGGGAACGGTTGTTTATTCCGTCGCCGAGGTGAATCTAACCGGCGCCTGGGCACGGCTACAGCAAGGGCTCGCGGCTATCGCTCCGCCGGGCCAGGCACGCCTCATCCAAGGCTTCGTGGCCATGGCGGAAAGCCTGCTGGGAATGAAGATGGAGGAATTGCTGGCGGCCTGGGGAAATGAACTGGCGACCATTTCTT
Source organism: Candidatus Acidiferrales bacterium (assembly GCA_050747425.1). Lineage (GTDB taxonomy): Bacteria > Acidobacteriota > Terriglobia > Acidiferrales > 2-02-FULL-67-57 > CAYTXK01. The sequence goes on along the minus strand of JBOGNW010000295.1, from coordinate 1,642 downwards.
ATTCCGGTAGCGACGGGAAGCTGCATTCGCTGCGCGCCTTTGCCTTGCGGGATCGCGAGCGCGTGCTGGTGGCCCTGGCCAATCTGCAGCCGGTCTTCGGTGAGAATGTGAGGATCGAAGAGCTGCCCGGCCCGGCGGCGGGGGACGACGTTACTTATCTCGAATTCTCCGCGCGGGCGCCAGCCGGAGCAGCCGATGCGCAGCCCTTTCTGTACGCGGCTCTGTCGCACCAGTGGGCGCTGCTCGCGGATGACCGGAGTGCCCTCGAGCAAGCTTTGCATCCGATGGAAGCCGGGCAGGGGTTGCGAGGTAATCCCGTGTTTCAGCAGGCTCGTTCGCGATTTCCGGCCGAACTGACGGGATTCAGCTTCGCCGATGCCGAGCAGTTGCTTGCCAGCCAGAATTTCGCCCAGTGGCTGGACAAACTGGCGCAGGAGATGGCTCACAGAGCTCAACAGGAAACGGAAACAAGGAGGGCAACGGGCGATGCGCCTCCCCCCGCCGCTGCGGAGCAGCCACCGGTAAAACAAGCCCAAGAAATAACCCCGCCACCGCTGGAATTCAAAATCCCCCAAGGGTATTTGAAGTGGCTGATGTCCGCGAGCAGCCGGGACGCGCGCGGGCTTTTCTTCACCGGTATTATCGAATAGGGAGGAACTGGTGGACGGCACCGGGCTCGAACCGGCAACCTCCGCGTTGCGAACGCGGCGCTCTCCCAATTGAGCTAGCCGCCCACCGATCAGTTCATTCTACGTAGCTTCACGGCGGACGACAAGCGTTGCTCCCGCTGTGTCCTTGCCTATAAAGACCCTAGCCCTCTCTAGCAGTTTCTTGCAGAATCAACTCTACGTAGCGGTGGCTTTTCCAGCTCTTCATCTGTCGTTCGCGACGGACCGCCGCCGAGCGATTCGAAAAGTCTTCTTGATAAACCACCTGCCAGGGCCCTCGATTCTTTCCAGAGATCGTCCGCCCGGAATTGTGGTACCGCAGCCGCGTTGGGAGGTTGCTAGTATGTCCGATGTAGAACCGACCCGTGGTGTCGCTTCGCAGAATGTAAACGCTGAACTTATCCTGCATGGAAGGGACGGCATCCCGACTCGTCGGGACAACCTCCGAGTTGCGAACGCGGCGCTCTCCCAATTGAGCTAGCCGCCCACCGACCGACCCCATTCTAGCACGAGGCTTCAATGAGCCGCCTGACCGCGCAGGACCTCTGCCGCTTCTGCTAATAAATCGTCGGGAGAGACCTCCGCGGGCAGTGAGCCCTGGGCAAAATCGCGACTGCCGCCGCCCTTGCCGCCGTGTTTCTCGAAAGTCTGGCGCAGCAAGGCGTTCATGTCGGATGACAAGCCCGGCGTCTGCGCAAACACTAGGGCGACGGGCGTGCTGCGCGTGGCGAGCAAGAGTTGGACGTCAGGTTGCTTGACGACCCGCGCCGCCAGCAGACGCAGATAGCCCGCGTCAGCTTCTTCCAACACTCTCACTAGCAAGCGGCGTCCCTCTACTGCTTCGGCCTGAGCCAGGAGCGTTTGCGCTTCGTGTTCAGCGAGGCGGGTGCGGTGGTGCTCGCGCTCCTTCTGGGCCTGGTGGCGTTCTTCGCCGGCCTTACGGATACTATCGGCCACTTCGGCCTTGCCGGTGG
>JBOGNW010000294.1:0-3859 GCA_050747425.1 Candidatus Acidiferrales bacterium | reverse complement strand
GCTTTGAGGCGTGTCGAGCCCGCCACGGCTTCCGGGCCGGTGTCCGGGCAGATAGCGACGTGGGCGCGGCGTGCAGCAGGCGAACGATTGTTGGCCGTGACGGCGATGGTATAAGCGCCACGGCGGCGGGCGGCGGCGAGCGCGCCCAACGCGTAGCGGGTGCTGCCGCTGGCGGTGAGGACCACCACCACGTCTCCGGCGCGCACCCCGCGGCGCGCCAGGTCGCGCGCCCCGCGAGTCAGCGAGTCTTCTGCTCCCTCGACCGCGCGAAACATGGCCCTGCGGCCACCAGCGAGAATGACTTGCACGCGGCGCGGCGAAATCTGAAAAGTGGGCGGCAACTCAGCGGCATCAAGCGCGCCCAGGCGACCGCTCGAACCGGCGCCGACATAAAACAGGCGGCCCCCGCGGCGCCAGGCGCGCACCACGATGTCCACCGCGCGCGCAATCCGCGGCAGCTTGCGACGGACCGCCGCCGCCACGCGGGCGTCTTCGCGGTTAAGCAGTTCGAGGACTTTTCGCGTGGGCAGGCGGTCAAGGCGCGCCGTGCGCGGGTTGGGCTGCTCAGTGGAGGGTAACGTAGGGCGGCGTTTCATCCGAAGCTTTCCCCAGCCGCGGGCAAAGTCGAAGTAGTGCCAGCTGGCCGCGGCCAGGCCGCCCGCGGCGAGCAGCACTTCCTGTTGATTCCTTGCCGGCTGCGACGCAAAGCATCCACAGGGCTCGTCGTGCTTAGGCTCGCCTCCTCCTAAGCGCGCTAATCCCTGCGAGAATCGCAGTGGTGCCGGCCAGCAGAAGAAAAAGCTGGTTCAGAAATGGTTTCACCTCCTCCGGCCTGCCAAGGGCGGAGGTGTTATCCAGAAAACCGAACGACGGAATCGCAATCACGATGGCGGCCACAACGTAGAGCCAACGTCGATTCTTCCACAAAGCAGCAGCGACGAGAAGAGCGACGGGGTAGATGACCACATCCCGGACTAGACTGGCAGGATTGAAGTAGTGATGAACGAAAATGGCAGTGAGTAAAAAAAGCGAGCTGGCACCCAGGAAGACACGTGGGGAGAACAGACGATCCGCCGAGGCAACTTGCTCCTGTGGGTTCATGAAGCCCTCCTTATTTACGGCCAGCTCAGCTACTGACGCGAACCGTTGCCCCTCGAAGCAGAATCATGCCCATAGCATAGGGCATGAACTGAACCGCGAGAGGCACGGCCCACCATCCCTGCGCCACAAATCCTGTTGCTGCAATCAATCCAAAAGCGACAAACGTCCGCCCCCAACCCCTCCGTGCCCATCCTGCGTTCCGCAGGGCCGCCCCATAAGCAGCGATGGAGAGATAAGCGAGGACCATGTAAACGGCGTACATCGCCCCCGCCCACAGGCGAAGCGGCTGGTACCAGGTTGGCGCCGCAGATTCCTGCGCTGCCGCCAGCATGACGGTGGCGCGGAATGCAAGATGCAAAATCCAGCAGACGGTCCCGATTATCAGAGCCAAGAGCCCAAGCTGCGACAGGAGGATTTCGCCACGTTCGCGTAAGTGGGCGCTGAGCGCCGCAAATCCCGCCAGGCTGAGGAGCGCACCAACCAGGAAACCGCCAACAGTAAAGAGGTGGTCCTCACGATGCGCTGCAATTCCCTGAAGTTCAGTTCCCGGGAAGGTGATGGCACCCAGCCAGACGACGGCTGCCCCAACGACAAGCAGAACCCCGTCCAGCCAAGGGGTAACACTCCCGCGGGTTGAAGAGTAGACAGTCCACAACGCCCAGGCGACGATTGCCAAGTGAACGACAGCTAGGGGGACAAGCCCCTGGAGTCCGGCGCGATCGTGTAACAACCTGAGCGCCGTAAAGGTCAGGATGGGTGTGAGCCAGAGGTAAAGCTCAAGCACCTTGGCCACAAATCCTGTGCTGATCGAATACCTGTGCCAGGCGGCGGTCAGCGCCAGAACCACCAGAGCAGCCAGGGCAACTTCTGGCCACGTCATAGGTCGACCGCCGAAGGTGCATCCACGAAGGGAACGCTTGGTTCTTTTGTGAACAACATCAACGGGGTTGTTTCAAGACACCCAGTTCAATTGCGAGTGTACAACTGAACTAGAATCCGAGCAATATCTTAGGCTTCCTTGATGAAGCAGGCGGCCGCTGGGGGTGGTTTCTTCATCCGAAGCTTTCCCAGCCGCGGCGACGGAAATCGAGATAGAGCCCCGCGCCCGCGGCCACTGCCCCAGCGAGCAGCAGCCAGCCTTCCGTCCAGAAACCCAGTAGCAACTTTCCGGTGGCGAACAAGGAGAAATAAACTACGGCGCAGGCGAGGGCCCAGGCGCGGAAATTGGAGGAAAGAGCGGAAGGAGCGGATGGAATTTGAGCGTGTTGTAAAAGAACGCGCCAGCCCAGGGCGGCGGGGCGGACGCGCTGGTAGAAGTTCACGAGATGCGGGGTGGGCTCGGGAGGCGTCAGAAAAGTGACGGCCAGCCAGACGGCCGTAACCGCGGCGGTAGTGGCGAGCATATTCTTGGCGAAGACGACCTGCTCGCTGCCGACAAAGGGGTTCCAGGAATTGAGCGCCAGGGAAGTGAAAAAGGCGGCGACCATGGCGGAGATTTCGCTCCAGGCGTTCACGCGCCACCAGTACCAGCGCAGCAGATAGACCCCGCCGGTGCCGGCGCCGATCATCAGCAGCAGTTGCCAGGCGCCACGAATGGATTCGAGGTAGTAGGTGACCACGGCGGCCAGCACCATCAGCAGCAGCGTGGCCGCCTGCGAGGCGCGCAGGTGATGCTCCTCACTGGCGTCGGGACGCAGGAAGCGCCGGTAGAAGTCGTTGATGGCGTAGGAGGCGCCCCAGTTGAGATGAGTGCTGACGGTGGACATATAGGCGGCGAGAAAGGAAGCCAGCATCAGGCCGCGCAGGCTGGCGGGCAGGTGGTCCACCATCACCTGCACATAGCCGGCTTCTTTGTCGGCCAGATTGGGATAGAGCACCACCGAGGCCAGGGCGACCAGAATCCACGGCCAGGGCCGCAGGGCGTAGTGGGCGACGTTGAACCACAGCGTGGCCAGCAGCGAGTGCTTTTCGTCTTTGGCGCAGAAAATTCTTTGCGCCACGTACCCGCCGCCGCCCGGCTCGGCCCCCGGATACCAGCTCGCCCACCAGTTGACGCCGATGTAGACCAGGAAAACGCCGATGGGCATCCAGGCCGAGTCGGCGCTGGGGAGAAAGGCCAGCAGCGAGCCCTGGCCGGCGCCGGCCGCTTCGGCGGCGAGCAGCTTGGCCTTGAGAGCGCCCAGGCCGCCCACGGCGTCGACGGCGAAATAGGCCATGGCGATGGCCATGGCCATCATCAGCAAGAACTGTAAGAAGTCGGTAATCAGCACGCCCCAGAGGCCGGAGATGGTGGTGTAGAGGGCTGTAATGACCAAACACACCACCACCGCTTCTTTTCGGCTCAGGTTCAAGGAGACGGCGAAGATTTTGACCATCGCCAGGTTGACCCAGCCCAGGATGAGGCAATTCATTAGGACGCCCAGGTAGAGGGCGCGGAAGCCGCGCAGGAAGGCGGCGGGGCGGCCGGCGTAGCGCAGCTCGATCAGCTCGACGTCGGTAAGCACGCCGGAGCGGCGCCAGAGGCGGGCGAAAAAAAACACCGTCATCATCCCGCTGAGCAGGAACGACCACCACAGCCAGTTGCCAGCGATGCCGAAGTTGGCGGTGAGGCCAGTGACCGCGAGCGGGGTATCGGCGGAAAAAGTAGTCGCTACCATGGAGGTGCCGGCAAGCCACCAGGGCACGCCGCGGCCAGAGACGAAGAAGTCGGCCAGGCTGCGCTGGGCGCGGCCGCGGAGCGACCAGGCCACGCCGAAGG
>JBOGNW010000293.1:0-3506 GCA_050747425.1 Candidatus Acidiferrales bacterium | reverse complement strand
GGTTATGCGGGAGGCAGCGTCGCGAGCCCGACCTACGAGCAGGTGTGCACGGGCCGGACAGGGCACGCCGAGGCGGTACAGATTGTTTTTGATCCGGCGGTGATTAGCTACGAGGAGCTGCTGGAGGTATTTTGGAAGACGCACGATCCCACTACGCCCAACCGCCAGGGCAATGACGTAGGGACGCAATACCGGTCGGTGATTTTCTATCACGATGACGAGCAGCGCCAGCGGGCGGAGCGCTCGAAAGCGGCGCTGGACGCTTCAGGTTTTTACCCCAATCCGGTCGTCACCGAGATTGTTGCCTATACGAACTTCTATCCGGCTGAGGCCTACCATCAGGAGTACTACCTCAACAACCCCGCGCAACCCTACTGCCGGCTGGTGATTCGCCCCAAGGCGGAAAAATTCCGTGAGCACTTTGCCGCCAAACTAAAACCGCGCCACCCGTAAAAGTCCGTGCGGTAGTCGGCCGCCGCTTGTTTTTCTGGGGCGCGCCGGTGCTAGAATGCGCCCTCCGCAACAAACCGAAAGGAAGGAGCTCTCTATGCCGCGGACGATTTCTCGGCTGGCGATTGTGTTTTTTCTGTTTTTTTGTGCGACGGGCGCGTCCGGACAAAGCGCGCCGGGCGAAAGTGTGCTGGCTTTGGTAGGCGGGCGATTGCTTGACGGTTACGGCGGGCCGCCGCTCGAAAACGCCGTCATCGTCGTGCGCGGCAATCAGATTTCTGCCGTGGGCCGTGTCGGGGAGGTCGAAGTCCCCGCCAACGCCCGGGTGATTTCAACCGATGGCATGACCGTGCTTCCCGGCCTGATGGACATGCACGTCCATTTGATGATTCTCGGCCACGCCGACTACTACCACTGGGACCGCGTCTACCGCAATCGCTTTCGTGACGTCATCATGCCGATTTCTGCCAAAGAACTGCTGCTGGCTGGCATCACGACCGTGCGCGACGTGGGGGCGCCGCTCGAAGACATTCTGGCGGTGCGCGACCGCATCAACCGCGGTGAGATTCCCGGACCGAGAGTATTTGCCAGCGGGCCTTTCCTGCAGAAGAAAGCGCCGCCGCTCGAAGCCGAGTTTCGGTGGGAAGTGCACGGCGCCGACGGAGCCCGCGCCAAGACCCAGCGGCTGATTGATGCCGGTGTCGACTTAATCAAAGTGATTGACCAGGACCAAATGACCGTGGAAGAGCTCCAGGCCATCGTGGACACCGCCCACGCGGCGGGCAAGCATGTGGCCGCCCACGCCCACCGGGCGGAGGAGATCCGCCGCGCGGCCAGGGCCGGCGTGGACTCAATCGAGCACACCGGGCTGGCCACGCAGCCCGGCTATCCCGAAGACGTGCTGGCGCTGGTTCGCGAACGCAACGCCACGCTCTACTGGTGCCCCACCATTGAAGGCCTTTACCTCTATCCCTACACGGTGGATGAGTTTCCCGAACGGCTCGATGACCCGCGCCTGAAGGCTGACCTCCCGCCCGACATCTATGAGGACGTGCGTCGCTCGCTCGACCACCCCGAGCGCATGGCCTACTTCACCCTGGTGCGCCGCCGTGTGCCCACCCTGGCCAACAAGTTCAATCAAATGCGTTCGACCGGCGTGACGCTCGTGACCGGCACCGATTCCGGAATTCCCATGAATTTCCACTTCGATTCCACCTGGCGCGAGTTGGACACCTTTGTGCGGCTGGGTGTTCCGCCGATGGACGCGATTCGCGCCGCCACCTATTGGCCGGCGCGGCTCTTAAAGCGCGACGACCTCGGCGTGGTCGCGCCGGGCAAGCTAGCCGATATCATCGTGGTGGATGGCGATCCCCTGCGCTCGATGGAAGCGCTCCGACACCTCGTACACGTCATCAAGGACGGGGTTGTGTTCAAGTAGTGGAGAGAGGAGCCCTGGCTCGGTCGCGACCCGGCTGTCTAGGGCAGGCCTTGTCTCCTCTCTCGATTCTTGGCAGGCAGCACGGCGCCCCCCCTCGGCCAACCGCACGCGACACGGGCACGAGTCGCGAGGCACGGAGCTGGCTCCCCGGGCAGGATTCGCTTGTCCAGAGTCCCGCAGGGCGGGACGAAGGACCTGTCCTGAGCGGGGTCGAAGGGAACCTGCAATTCGCCGCGGCGAATTAACAGCCGATGAAAAGGACCTGCCGGATCCATTCTCGTCCCTTGCCCGTCTTGAGTTCTCTCTCACGGCGCATGGCAGCCGCTCTCGTTGGAAAGTTCTCGCAGTGGAGCAGCCGCCATGGGCCTCGATGACGCTGCGTGTTGGAAACTGTTCGCAGTGGAGCAGCCGCCAGGGCCCCGGGTGACGTTTGGTGTGGAGGGTCAATCGGCAATCGGAATCATTGTGCTGAGAGAGACGGCGCGAGAGATTACTGGTGTGGCCGACATAGGTTTTCCCATCCGGGTTCAGCAGTACGTAGACGAGAAAGGCCATGGTGCTTGGCTCCCCGGGCAGGATTCGAACCTGCAACCCTTCGGTTAACAGCCGAATGCTCTACCGTTGAGCTACCGGGGAAGCGAGGCCACAAATTCTAGCATCGCCCAGCCACAGCGTAAACTGGCACTCGTCCCGCTAAAACAGACACGCCTGGGGTTCGCGGCTCGCCCCGGCGCCGGCCTCGCCGCGCTTGAGGGCTTCGACATAGTGGTCGGCCTCGCGTGTCGGCTTGGGAATGCGATAGCCATCCGTGCAGGCCAGCGCTAGCTCAATCGCGCTTTCCAAGTCAATCCTGTGCCCGATGGAAATGAAGATGGGCTGCACGCTCACGCGCGTCCGCACCACCGCCCCGATGACTTCTTCTGCGTCCACCAGCGGCGTCCAGGCCCCCACGCGGTCGGGCGGCTCTTCATAGCGGCCCACCAGCAGCGACTTGGCCACCCCGATGCCCGGAGTGTCGAGCACCACCGAGAGATGCGAGGCCAGCCCGAAGCGCCGCGGGTGCGAGTAGCCGTGCGCGTCGAAGAGAATCAAGTCCGGCTCCGTCGTCAACCGCGCGAAGGCCTCGAGCAGGGCCGGCCCCTCGCGAAAAACCAGCAGCCCGGGCACATAGGGAAAATGCATCTCGCGCTGCGCCGAGCGGCGCTCGATTTCCACCAGGTTGGGAAAGCGGTAGACGATTACGCCTGCGTAGGCCAGGGCGTGGCGCCCGACTGGCCGCCCGCTTCCCTCCAGCGGCGCTAAGGCAATATCCGCCCCGGCCACGGTACGAACTTCGCCGAAGTCGCGCTGTTTTTTGAGCCGAGGGCGCAGCTCAAGCTGCAACGCCGCCGCTTCTTTCGGCGTTACGTCCCACGGATGAGGGACTTTGGCCTGCATGGGCGGGCATTGTAAGCGAAACAGCGAAGGGGAAAAACCGCGGGAGAAGAAGAAGCGTGCTTAGCCTTTCTTGAGCTCGGCCAGCACCAGTTGCGCCACGCCTTTGAGCGTCTCGAACACACCCGTGCCGTTGATGGCGATGCCTTCCACGACCAGCTCGCCTTTCTGTTGCAATTCCTTC
>JBOGNW010000292.1:0-4478 GCA_050747425.1 Candidatus Acidiferrales bacterium | reverse complement strand
GCGTGGCGGCCATCACCGCCCTCACCGTGCAGAGCACCCGCGGCGTGCGCGGCCTGCAGCCGGTCTCGGCGGAATTCTTGCGCGCGCAGCTCGAAGAGCTGCTGAAAGATATCAGCGTCGCCGCCGTCAAGATCGGAATGCTGGCCACGCGCGCCAACCTGCAGGTGGTGGCCGACGTGCTCGAAAAGAAAAAATTTGCCCACGTAGTCCTCGATCCTGTGCTGCGGGCCACCTCGGGGATGGAATTGCTCGAAGCCAGCGGCGTCAAGGAATTGAGCAAGCGCCTCTTTGGCCTCGCCACCGTCATCACGCCCAATCTCGCCGAAGCCGCCACCCTCGCCGGCCTCGAAATCCGCAAGATGGACGATATGAAGGCCGCGGCCGAAAAGCTGCGCGCCCTGGGCGCCAAAGCCGTGGTGATTACCGCCGGCGACTGGGAGAAGCCCGTTGACCTCCTCTATGACGGCGCCGAGTTCAGCACCTTCGAGCGCGAGCGCGTCCGCTCGGAAAACACCCACGGCACCGGCTGCGCTTTCTCTTCGGCGATTGCCGCCAATCTAGCCGCCGGCCGCCAACTGCCCGACGCCGTCATGCTCGCCAAGGCCTATGTGGCCAAAGCCATTGAGCGCGGCTATCCCATCGGCAAAGGCAAGGGGCCGCTCAATCATTTCTACCGCCAGCAAAACGGCCAGACCGTCCACTCGCACTCCACGCATGTGCCCGCCGAAGGGCCACAGCACGCCCTGAGCCACTTCTAGCCACATCTCACAATCTTGGGTGAGGGACTTCGGGCGGGCACAAGGCCCGCCTCTACCCAGGCAACGGGTATGGCAATGTCGTGTAGGGGAGGGGCTTGCCCCTCCCGCTAGCGGCGGAAAACCACTTGCCCGCTAACCAGCGTGGCCACCACACACCCCCGGAAGCTGCGGCCATCGAAGGGCGAGTTGCGACTCTTCGAGCAGCCTTCCGCCGCTCGGTAGGTCCACGGTCGCTCAAGGTCGAAGACAGTCAGGTCAGCCGGCGCGCCTACGCGCACCTGGCCGCCCGTCACGCCCAGCAGGCGCGCGGGATTGGTGGAAAATAGCGCCACCAAACGCAGCAGCGAGACTTTCTTGGTGTGATAGAGCCTCTCGAGCGCCAGGGCCAGCGCGGTTTCCAGGCCAATCACGCCGAAGGGCGCCGAATCAAAATCCGCCTGTTTTTCGGATTCCGTGTGGGGCGCGTGGTCGGTGGCGATGGCGTCCACGGTTCCGTCGGCCAGCCCTTCGATGAGCGCGGCGACGTCTTCGGCGCTGCGCAGCGGCGGATTCATCTTGGCGCGGGTGTCGTAGTCACGGCAGGCTTCGTCGGTGAGCGTAAAGTGATGCGGGGTGACCTCGCAGGTCAGGGGCGCGCCCTCCTGCTTGGCGCCGCGCACCACAGCCAGCGCTGCCGCGGTGGAGAGATGCGCGATGTGCACCCGCGCGCCGGTGGAGGCAGCCAGACGCGCGTTGCGGAGGACAGGCAGCTCCTCGGCCTGCGCGGGGATGCCGCGCAGACCCAGCCGCAGCGACCATTCGCCGTCGTGCATCACGCCCTCGGCGGCGAGCGAAGGGTCTTCGCAGTGGTCAATGAAGGGGATGTTGAGCGCCCGGCAGTATTCGAGCGCACGGGTGAGCAAGCGGGTATTGGAGACCGGCCACCCGTCGTCGCTCACCGCTACGGCTCCGGCCGCGCGCATGGATTCGATTTCAGCCAGCTCTTCGCCCGCACTGCCCTTGCTCACCGCGCCCACCGGATAAACGCGCACCAGGCCGGCTTGCGCGGCCTGCGCCAGAATGAAGCGCGTGACCATGGCGTTATCGTTGACCGGCTGGGTGTTGGGCATGCAAGCGACAGCGGTGAAGCCGCCGGCGGCGGCGGCGCGCGTGCCGGTGACGATGGTTTCGGCGGCCTCCTTGCCCGGCTCTCGCAGATGGACGTGCAAGTCAATGAAGCCCGGGGCGACAACCAGGTTGGTAGCGTCGAAGCTCTCGGCGTCGGGGCGCTCGATTTTCTTATCGAGGGCGGCCACGCGCCCGTTTTCAATCAGCAGGTCGCGGCAGTCATCGAGGCCGGAGGTTGGATCCACCACGCGCCCGTTCTGGATGAGCAGAGGCTTCATAGTCTTATTGGGGGCTGGCTTCCAATGCTCGCCCGTACTTCTTAAGAACGCGCAAGAGTTCATTCAGAGGAATAGCCTTGGCCACGTGGCCCTGATAGCCGCGGAGGGTGGTGGCGCGGAGCAGGGAATTGTAGATGGCTTCCTCGGTAGCCTCCGCGACCGCTTGAAAAAGCGGCGAGTTTTCCGGATCGGCGAGCAAGGTTACAGACATTAACCAAAGCGGGTCACGGAGCTGCTGCGCGTTGCTCCGGAGGCGGATACGCACGGATTCGCCGACGGAGAAGGCAATGGCGTAGTCACCACTGGCGTTGGAGAAGGAAGCGCCGGTGCGGGCCATCCCGGCAAAGGCGCGCCAGGCCAGCCGCTTCAACTGGCGGGCATCGAGCGGAGCATCGGTCGCCACCACAATCATGCAAGAGCCACCCTGGAGGTTGCTGTAGGCATGTCCGCCCCATTCCTTGCCCACCGGCACGCCATCGACGCTGAGAATGCCGTCGAAGTTGCTCTGCACCAACACCCCGACGGTGTAACTGCCCAGTGCTTCCGGCAGCTTTCGTGAGGCTGTGCCAATGCCGCCCTTGAACCCGAACGCCCCCGTCCCCGTGCCGGCCCCCACCGAGCCTTCTTCTACAGGCCCAGTGGTTGCGGCTTTCAAGGCTTGCAGAAAATGCTCGGGGCGCAGGTGCCGCCCGCGAATATCGTTGAGAAAGCCGTCGTTGGTCTCACCCACCACCGGGTTGACCGAACGCACGTCTTCGTTGCCGGGCAGTGTGAGGGTGTAGTCCACGAGCGCCGCGGCTGCTTCCCAGACGTTCAACGTGTTGGTCAAGATTACGGGAGTCTCAAGCTGGCCGAGCTCATTGACCTGGGTCGAACCGATGAGCTTGCCGAAGGCGTTGCCGACGACGACGGCGGCTGGGACTTTCTCCTGAAACATGTTGCCGGGATGGGGAAGGATAGCGGTGGCACCGGTGCGGATGTGGTCACCTTCGATGAAGGTGAAGTGGCCGACGCGCACGCCGGGCACGTCGGTGATCGCATTGAGCGGCCCGGGCCGAAAGACGCCGGGCGCGATGCCCAGCGCCCGGGCTCGGGGTCGTGCTGCTTCCTCGGCGAGAGCCGGGAGGGTGATCACGAGCAGGACGGCGAGGCCAACGTTCCACAGAGCGATGTTGCTGCGCCCCCAGCCCCGGGCTGCGCAACGGCCTACGGCAGTGAGGTAGGGGCCCCGCAAAGAACGCGGGATCTGTGCCTTGCTCCGACTGCGTGCCGGCTCTATTTGTCGGAGCTCCCCGAAAACCACGTGGGGTCTCCGCTTCGCTGCAACAAGCCCCGACCCACCGAAGACGAGAGGCTTCATAGCGACGTCCCTGCCAGAAGCTCGAGCAGCGCCATACGCACCGCCACGCCGTTCTCCACCTGATGGCCGATGACGGAGCGCGGGCTGTCGGCCACTTCGCCGGCGATGTCAATGCCGCGCAGGAATGGCCCGGGGTGCATGACGATGGCGTCCGGCTTGGCGTGGGCCAGGCGCGCCGGCGTCAGGCAATAGTGGCGCGCGTACTCGGCCGGGGAAGCGAACAGCGGCTCACGCTGCCGCTCGAGTTGCACACGCAGCATCATCACCGCGTCCGCCTCGGCGAGCGCCTCCTCCAGGCGCGGGTACACGGAAACGCCCGGTGCTAGGCGCTCAAAGGCTGCGGGCACGAGCGGGGGCGGGCCGCTCAAAGCCACGCGCGCGCCGAACTTGCTCAGCAGGTGAATGTTCGAGCGCGCCACGCGGCTGTGGAGGAGGTCGCCGAGGATGGCGACCTTGATTCCCGCGAGCGTGCCTTTGTGGTCGCGAATAGTTAGGGCATCGAGCAGGGCTTGCGTGGGATGCTCGTGGATGCCGTCGCCGGCGTTCAGGATGGGGACGTCGGTGTGCCGCGCCAGGAAGTGCGGCACGCCGGAGGCGCGGTGGCGAATGACCAGCGCGTCGAGACGCATGGCGGAGAGCGTTTTTACGGTGTCGAGCAGTGATTCGCCCTTCTGCACGCTCGAGGTTTCGAGAGCCAGGTTGACCACATCCATCCCCAGCCGCTGCGCCGCCATTTCAAAGGAAATGCGGGTGCGGGTCGAGGGCTCGAAGAAGGCCAGCACCAGCGTCTTGCCTTCGAGCAGCCGGGAGCGCACCACGGGGCGCGTCTCGGTGGCGGTGCGCGTCTGGTATTTTTGCGCGGTGGTAAGAATCAGCTCGATGTCATCAACACTAAGGGTTTCGATGCCGAGCAGATGCTTGGTAGCGAGTCGCACGAGCGCCTTGGTCGGTTGCTCTCGCAAGTGTAGGCCTTTG
>JBOGNW010000291.1:0-4577 GCA_050747425.1 Candidatus Acidiferrales bacterium | reverse complement strand
CGTTGGCCAGTTGTCCCGAGAGGTCGCTGGCTTGGCTCATCTTATCTCTCTCGTCCGAGGCGTCCTATATGCCACGCCAGGCCGCAAGCCGTCAAACAGAATCTCCAGAACTACTCCGGGAAGTTCACGCGCCGCAGCAGAGCTTGGTAGCGGGGGTCGGAACGCAGGCTGTCAACATCCGGATCGACCCGCAATTGAAGCAGTCCCAGGGCGCGCTCCTGGTAAGCCTTCTCCAGCCACTCGAACGCCTTGTCCTTTTCTCCCAGTAAGGCGTAGGTGTAGGCTAGCTTCCAGGAGTCGGGCCGCGGTCTTTTCAGCTCGTCTTCGATTTCCCGTTGGTACTGGAACCGCCGCGCCGCTCGGTAGCCGCTGGCCTTGTAGACGCGCTCAAACTGGCCGGCCAGGGCTGAGCTTCCCATCGCAGTCAAGTTCTTGATCATTTCCTCGGCCGCCTCTCTCTCCCTCGCTTTCCTCTCGTAGAGCCACGCTAGCGCGCTGTGCGCAACGTAGGAGGTGGGATCCAGCTCCAGCGATTTGCGGAACTGCTCCATCGCCTCGTCATAGCGCCGCGCAAACCACAATTCGTACCCCAGCCGGTTGCTCAGGTCAACCCGAAGCGGGTCGAGCTCCAGGGCACGTTTCATTTCTCTGACCGCCTCCTCGGGGCGCGCCATAACGCGCAGGTAATACGCGTAGCGTGAACGGACGTCGGACGAGCTTGGGTTCAATGCCAAGGCCCGTCCGAACTCTCTGGCCGCTTCCTCCCAGTTCCAGTCTCGCACCAGGCGGATGTCGGCTAGGGCGGCATGGGCCTCCGCCAGGTTATCGTCCAGCTCGAGCGCCCGCTGCGCCGCCGCTTCCGCCTTGGGCCAGGCCTCCGGGTGAGCCAGCGGTCCCTCCGCAGCCTGCCGCCTGTAGAACCGCGCCAGCCCGGCATAGGCCGGCGCGTAGGAAGGATCTTTGGCAATCGCCCGCTCAAAATACTCCTGGCTTTTCCTCCAATCAGAAGCAAATCCTTTGTTGAAAAAAAATCCCCCCCTGAGGTAAAGGTCGTACACTTCCGGATCGACGCGGCGAGCCCGTGCCGGGTGCGGGCGGAGCTTTCCCTCCACCTGGCGGGCAATGGCGCGCGCCACTTCGTCCTCCAACCCCAGCACGTCTTTCATGTCGCGCTCATAGGCGCCGGCCCACAGGTGCTGGTCGGTGCGGGCGTAAATCAACTGCGCCGTGATGCGCACCCGCCGTCCGGAACGCGCCACCGTGCCTTCCACCACGGCGTCCACTTTGAGCTCCCGGGCGATCTCCGGCAGCGGCTTGCGGGCGCCCTTGTACCGCATTACCGATGTCCTCGAAATCACGCGAATCGTCTCCATCGAAGCTAACTCCGTGATGAGCGCGTCGGTCATCCCGTCGGCAAAGTATTCTTGGGTGGGGTCCCCGGAAAGGTTTTCCAGCGGCAGGACGGCCAGCGAGCGGATAGGCGCGGGCGCACGGTACCCTTGCCAAAACCAAGCTGCCGCCAGCGCCAGCAGGACCGCAGCCGCCGCCAGCGCCACCGCTTTCCCCCGCCGCCGGCGCGGCCGCTGCGCCGGCGTCACCGGGGCGTACTCCACCGGGGCGATGAACTGGTAGCCGCGCCGCGGCAGCGTCTCGATGTAGGTTGGCTGTTCCGCCGAATCCGCCAGCGCCTCCCGCAGCCGATTCACCGCCGCGTTCAGGCCGTGCTCGAAGTCTACAAACGTGCCGTCGGGCCACAGCTTCTTGCTGAGCTCCTCTCGGCTAACCAGCTCCCCCGGGTGCTCGAGCAGCATCGCCAGAACTTGAAACGACTGTACCGGCAGCTTGAGCTTCAGCCCTTGCCGCCGCAACCGGCCGGAGTGCAGGTTGGCCTCGAAGGGGCCGAACCGGATCACTTCGTGTGTTGGTCTAGCGGGGTCCATCAGGGCCCTGCCTCAAGCCCTATTCAGACTTCCCATTACCCAGATGGTGCACCCTGGCCCTCACTATTGTCAATTGACCCGTGTCTGGCGCCCGGCTGGGGGGCCCTTCGACTCGCTGCCCTTCAACTCCGCTCCCTTCGGTAATGCCTCTCAGGGTCTACGCTTCGCTGCGACAGGGTCTTCGACGCTCGCTCAGGGTCTCCGCTTCGCTCCGACAAGCCCTTTCCCTGCTGGCAGTTGGCCTGCGAGGTAGATGTGCGCGAATTGTGAGGCGGCGTGCATTGCTTTCCCCTCAACCCAACCCCATAGTGGCCGGCGTCAAGGGAAAGAACCAAAGGGAGGATGGCAATGAACAAAGTTAAGAATTTAGGGTTTGTGTTGGCGGGGATGGCCCTGCTGGCGTTGACGCTCATCAGCCCCAGCTCCGCCGCCCCCGGACCCCAGAACGTTAACATCGTTAGCCCGCTGACCAGCGGCGCGGTGACCGTGGGGGGAACAGTGAACGTGGGCAACACCCCCAGCGTCAGCATCAGCGGGACGCCCACCGTCAACGTCGCCAGCCTGCCTACCGTGAACGCTGCCCAAAGCGGGGTGTGGATGGTGGACGTCAACGGAGTGGCGTTGGTGCGCGATGACGACAACCCCGCCCGGCAGCCGTACCAGGCCGCGATAGACGTCGACCTCGTAAACCTCTCGAGTCAGACATGCACATCTTTTAATGTGCCTGCTGACCACGAGCTGGTAATCGAGTATTTTTCGGCCGAGGCGCACCTGCCTACAGGCCAGAAAGTCCTGCGATTCGAAGTGGCCCCCACTGTGGGTGGTTCTACGATTATCCACCGGTTTGGCGCAACCTTTCAGGGAACCGAAGCCGGGGGCTTGACTGACCAGTTCATAACGAGTCAAGAGACGCGGCTGTACGTTGACCCCGGTCTTAATAAGGGGCAGGCCTGTATCTTTCGCAATTCTAGCTCTGGGGCCGCCTCTGCGGACGTTTCTATTTCCGGATACCTGGTCGCTTTGCCGTAGCTATTTCGCACGGGGCGAGCGTGTTTGTTGGGGGTTGAACCCGACGGCTAGCGTCGGCGGTGGGTTTAGCACCTTCACACGCGCTGGCTATCTTGTGGAGGTTCCGTAGGCGGGCGCTCCGCCCCGCCAAAGGACGCGGGTTCTCCGCTCCGCCTGCGCTCCGACTGCGCTCCGACTGCACTCCGACTGCACTCCGACTTGCCGCGACAGGGCCGGCGGCATGACAACGGGTTTCGACGGCCGAGGTTTTTGAGGCTGTGCCCGTAGGGCCTAAGCGTGTAGGGGCGGGCCTAGCGCCCGCCCGTCGCAGCGAGTCGAAGGGAGCCTGCCGAAAGGGGGCCCTCCCGCCGACGTTGTCATTCCGAGCCCTTGCCCGGCTTGCCGGCGAGGAATCTGCTTGTTAGCCCTTGGGGTTTGCTCCGCCCTTGCTTGGGTAGGGCAAGGCCTTGTCAGAGCGCAGCGGAGACCCTGTCGCAGCGAAGCGCAGACCCTGAGCGAGCGCACTTGTCCTGAGCAAGGTCGAAGGAGCGAGTCGAAGGGAGCCGTGCCGAACAAGCCAAGCCCGGGGCTTTAGCCCCTGAGGGCAGGTAGCGCCGAGGACTTCCCCCTATCCCCCACCTGCTCAGCCCAGCGGCCCCTGCCGCTGGGTCAAGGCTAAACCACACGCGCCCGGCTCCCGCTCGCTAGTCCTGCGGCTTTTGCTTCTGCGCCCCGCGAGCGTCTCGCCGTCCTTCAGGTCTGGGTAGGGCAAGGGTTCATCCCTTGCCTCCTGCCTCCTTGCTTCCTTGCCTCCCTGAAACCCCTTAGAAGTCCGTCAACTGCGCTGTGGGCACCGCCATCCGCAGCGCATTTAACACCGTCGCCAACTCCTCTGTCATTCCGAGCCCTTGCCTGCCGTGGCGGCGGGCGGGACTCCTTCCGGGCGCACAATCAGAGTCGCCGCAGCCTCTCGGCTTCGCGGCGGTAGAACTCCACCGCCTCGCGCAGAATCCGCTGGGCCTCGGCCGGGCCAAGAAAATCTTCCACGATGACTTCTTTGTGCTCCAGCACCTTGTACTCCTCAAAAAAGTGGCGGATGAGCCGCTCGAGGTGCTTGGGAAGCTGATCCATATGGGTGTAGTCGGCAACCTCGGGGTCGTCAATGTGGACGGCGATGAGCTTGTCGTCCTCATGGCCGCTGTCGTCCATGCGCATCACTCCAATGGCGCGCGCCCGCACCACCGACAGCGGCTCCACCGGCTCGCTGGTCAGCACCAGGGCGTCGAGCGGGTCGCCGTCGTCGCAGAAGGTCTGGGGCACGAAGCCGTAGTTGGCCGGGTAGATGACCGAGCTGTAGAGCACGCGGTCGACGCGCAGCAGCCCCGAGTGTTTGTCCAGCTCGTATTTGACCTTCGAGCCTTTCGACACCTCGACTACCACGTGGATGGACTTCTCCTCCGCGTCGGTGTAGGCGGACAGCTCATGCCAGGCGTGCACTTTGTTGTTCTCCCCGAGAAATCGTGGAGCCGGCGATCGGACTTGAACCGATGACCTGCCGATTACGAATCGGCTGCTCTACCACTGAGCTACGCCGGCCCCGCTCGCCTTAGTTTACAACAACTGCGAGCA
>JBOGNW010000290.1:0-4409 GCA_050747425.1 Candidatus Acidiferrales bacterium | reverse complement strand
TTCGAGCGGGTTTTCGCGGTGGCGAAGAATGTAGAGGTTGCCGTCATCAGCGCGGACACGGAAGTAGATAGCGTCAGGGTCGTACCACTGGTCGAGCACCTCCACGACTTCGTAGCGGTGCTCCCCGAGAAAAAACCGCTGCGGGCGCTGGGCGGCTCTGTGGCCGGCAAGGCATTCGACCCGCGCCTGCATTCGTGCTCTCCTCGCCTGACTTTACCCCAGGCCGCCGCCGGGCACAACAAACATCCCCGCGAGCTTGACACCATTGACCCCCAGCGGCTTCTGCGTGAGAATAGCGGGTTGGAGGAGGAGGGTCTGAAACCTTGCAACTCCGCATGAAAAAGGCGCTGGCGCTTCTAGCCGGCATCGCGCAGCTCAGCCCGCCGTCGCTTCCGGCGCGTGACTTTTTTGTTCCCGCGGGCACCGAGGTTGTGCTGCGTCTGCACACCACCGTCGACACCGAGATTTCGCAAAAGGGCGACCGCATCATCTGTACGGTGGAAGCCCCGGTCAAGATTGACAACGTGGAAGTCATCCCGGCGGGTGCGCGCGTGCTGGGACGGGTGGGCGACATCAAGAAACCCAGCCGCTTTGGCCGCCCGGGCCAGATGACCCTGGCCTTCGAATCCATCGAAGTGCCGGGCGCCGGCAACGTCAAGATCAGCGGCAGCCTGGTGGACCTCTACGACCCCGAGTACGAGGACCGCACCAAAGAAAAGGAAATGGAAGAGTTGAAAGGTGTTGACCTGGGCAAAGAAGGCCAGGTGCAAGGAGCCGGCCCCAGCAAACTAAAGCGTATCGGGTCTGTGGCCGGGGGCGGTGGCGCCGGTGCCGCGGCCGGCGGCAGCCTGATTGGAGCGGCCATCGGCGTGGCCGTGGGCGCCGGGGTGGCCTTCGTCTGGTTCAAAGGCAAGCACGTCGAGCTGCCCGCCGGCGTGGGAATGGTGATGCGGATTGAGCGCGAGCTGACGCTTTCCCTGCCCGACATGCCCGCCACCGCCGGCAGCAACCACTAACAACTTCCGTCAGACCTCGGCGGACGTTTCTCCCCACTCGCTAGGCAATTCCACCCCGCAGGCGCCGCGTAGAAAGCTCGGCGTTGAACTGCGCTCCCGCCAGAATCACCACCGCGCTCAAGTACATCCAGATGAGCAAGCCGATGGCGGCCGCAAACCCGCCGTAAAGGAGGTCGTAGATGGCCAGGCGTCGTATGTAGAAGGCAAACGCCGAAGTCACGATCCACCACAGCAGCATCGCCAGGCCGGCGCCCGGCAGCACGTCGCGCCAGCGCTGGCGGGCGTTGGGCGTCAGGAAGAAATACATCGCCGCCAGCACCAGGGTGGCGGTGAGAATCGCCAGCGCGAAAAATCCCAGCGTCGACAGCAAGCGCACCGAGCGGTCAAACTCCGCCCCTAAGCGCGTCAGCACCCAGCCGCGCAGCACGCGCCCGAATACCACTAGCAAACTGACGGCCACCCAGGGAATGACGGTGATAAACACCATCAGGAAGCAGCGCAGTTGGCGCTGCCAGAAGCCGTGGCGTTCCTCGAGCTGATAGAACGAGGCGAAGATGCGACTCAGCGCGAACATCAGCTGCGAGCCCAGCAGCATCGTTCCCACCGCGCCAATGAACAGCAGGCGGTTGGGATGCTCCGATAGCCGCAGCAGAGAGTCCACCACGGCCCGGGCGCTGCCCGGTGGCAGCACCAGCCGCAACCCTTCGAGAAAATCGTCCAGGCCGGGCGCCACCCGCGCCAACACGCCGGCCAGAAACACCAGCGCCGGAAAGAAAGCCAGGAACATGTTGAAGGCCACCGCCTGTGCATTCAGCATGCCGTTGCCCCGGACGCTGTTCAGCAGGGCGCGCCCCAGCGCGCGCCCGATGTGGCGCGTCGTGGATTCCATAACCGACTCGAGCCGCCTCGTGGCGGCGACGCCGCGTTTCTCCCCACGCCATGGCGTTTGAAGGCGTCGCCGTGTTCGGGTAAGATGCCGGAGTGTACCCTTAGTGCCCGCCGCGCGCAACGCGGTTTTTCCTCGACTGCCTCGGCGGGCCCCGCAACAGGGAGAAAGCGCCATGGCACGCATGGTTCGTTGTGGCCTCATCCAGGCCGCCTGTGAGCTGTCGCCCGAGAAACATTCGCTGGCAAAGATCAAGCGGCACATGATCTCCAAGCACGACCGCTTACTGGCGCGGGCGGCGCGCCAGCGGGTGCAGATCGTTTGCCTGCAAGAGATCTTCTTCGGCCCGTATTTCTGCGCCGAGCAAGACGCGCGCTGGCAGCCGCTGGCCGAGCGCGTCCCCGAAGGTCCCACCGTCCGCTGGGCGCAGCGCTGGGCAAAAAAGGCGCGAATGGTGATGGTCGTCCCCGTATACGAGGTCGAGATGAGCGGCCTCTATTACAACACCGCCGCCGTCATTGACGCCGACGGCCGCTACCTGGGCAAGTACCGCAAGCACCACATCCCGCACTGCCATCCGGGCTTCTGGGAAAAGTTCTACTTCACCCCCGGCAACACCGGCTATCCGGTTTTCAAAACCCGCTATGCGCGCATCGGTATTTACATCTGCTACGACCGCCACTTCCCCGAAGGGGCGCGCGCGCTCGGCTTGAACGGCGCCGAGATTGTCTTCAATCCATCGGCCACCGTGGCCGGTCTGTCGGAGTATCTCTGGGAGCTCGAGCAGCCGGCGCATGCCGTCGCCAACATGTATTTCATCGGCGCCATCAACCGCGTGGGGCGTGAGAAGCCCTGGAACATCGGCGAGTTTTACGGCAAGAGTTACTTCTGCAATCCGCGTGGCCAGATCATTGCCCAGGCCAGTCGCAACAAAGACGAGCTGCTGGTGGCCGACCTCGACCTCGACCTCATCGAACAGGTGCGCTCCACCTGGCAGTTCTACCGCGACCGCCGACCGGAAACCTACTCTCCCCTGGCGCGGCTCTAGGCCCCGGGCGGAAAAGAGAGCCTCAATGACCTCGGACGAAGTTAGGAAAAAACACAAAGAGTTTCTGTGGCCGGCGGTGGCCAATTACTACCAGCAGCCGCTGGTGATTGACCGCGGCGCGGGCCAGCACGTCTGGGACCTGGACGGCAAGCGCTACCTCGATTTCTTTGGCGGCATTCTGACCGTCAGCGTCGGCCACTGCCATCCGAAAGTCAACGCCCGGGTCAAGGCGCAGATGGACAAGCTCGGCCACACCTCGACCCTCTACCCCAACGAAGCCATCGTGTCCCTGGCGGAAAAGGTGGCGCAAATCACCCCGGGCAAACTCCAGAAAAGTTTCTTCACCAATAGCGGCACCGAAGCCGACGAGGCCGCCGTGTTGCTGGCGCGCATGTACACCGGGCGTTTCGACGTGGTGGCGCTGCGGCACGGTTACAGCGGGCATTCGTTGGTAGCGAAGTCGCTGACCGGGCAGGCGCCCTGGCGGGGTGGCGCGGGCGTCATCAGCGTGGGCATTTCCCACGCTGTCAGCCCCTATTGCTACCGCTGCCCGCTGGGGAAAACCTACCCCGACTGCGGCGTGGCCTGCGCCAACGATGTCGAAGAGGTCATTCGCACTACGACGGGCGGGCGGCTGGCGGCGTTCCTGGGCGAGACCATTCAGGGCGTGGCCGGCTTCATCACCCCGCCGCCCGAGTATTGGAAGATGGTCTTCAACATCGTCAAGAAGTACGACGGGCTCTTCATCGCCGATGAAGTCCAAACCGGCTGGGGGCGCACGGGCAAAAAATGGTTCGGGATTGAGCACTGGGAAGTTGAGCCCGACATTCTCACCACCGCCAAGGGTATGGCCAACGGCATGCCCGTCGGACTCACCATTACCCGGCCGGAAATCGCCGACGCTTTCCAGGGCTTGACCATCTCCACCTTCGGCGGCAACCCGGTGACGTCGGTGGCGGCCCGCGCCACTATCGAAGTCATCGAAGAGGAAAATCTGCTGGAGAACGCCCACACCGTCGGCGCCTACTTCCGGCAGAAACTGGAAGAATTGCAGCAGAAATATCCCCTCATCGGCGACGTGCGCGGCAAAGGCTTGATGCAGGCGCTCGAGCTGGTCAAAGACCGCCAGACCAAAGAGCCGGCGCCCGAGCAGGTCTTGCAGTTGATGGAGCGCACGAAGGAAAATGGCCTGCTGATTGGCAAGGGCGGGCTTTACGGCAACGTGGTGCGGCTCTCGCCGCCGCTCAACATCGGGAAGGCCGACGTGGAGGAAGCCATTCGTCTGCTCGACAAATCGTTCTCGGAAGTGAAGCTCTAGCAACGGGAGGAAGCGATGGCCACGATAACGCAGGTGAAACAGGCGGCGACCTGCCCGAACTATGTGAACGGGGAGTGGGTGGAGTCGCGCTCCGGCAAGACCCTCGAACGCCGCAACCCGGCCAACCATAACGACCTCGTC
>JBOGNW010000289.1:0-8661 GCA_050747425.1 Candidatus Acidiferrales bacterium | reverse complement strand
TGCGGCCGTTGGATGTGCGGGGAGAAAAAATTCGCCGCACGAGCGGGGCCGTGGCCTGAGCGTCCTCGCGCAGGATGGCTTCCGGCCAGTGCTGCCGCAGGGCGGCAAGCGGGCGCCGGCGGTCGTTGCCGACGACAAAGTAGAGGCCGCAGAGCCCGCGGTCGGTGGTGGCGAGCAGGACTTCGCCAAAAGGGGTGGGATGAAAGCCGTAGGAAATGCGGAGCGAGGCGCCCTGGCTCTTGAATTCACCGGGGGTGACGGCTTCGCAGTTGACGAAGAGGTCGTGGAGGCGGCCGGGGCCGGAGAGCCCGACTTCGTAGGAGGCGTCGAGCAGGTTCGAGCGGCGCAGCAATTCCTTGGCGTGCTCTTTGGTGAGGAATTGCAGGAAGCGCTTGGGGCTGATGCCCACCCAGCGGCGAAAGAGGCGCTGGAAGTGGTACTCGCTCAAGCCGGCGCTCTGCGCGACTTCTCGCAGGGCAGGCTGGCGCTGGAAATTTTCTCCCAGGAAAGCGAGGGCCTTCTCGACGCGCTGGTAGTCCTGGCTGGCCTGGGCGTAAGGTGCGGTTGCCATATCGTTTGTCCTCCTATTCTACGCCATTCACTCTAGGGGCAGCGCGGGGAAAGCACCACCCGATTCTTGCGGTGTGGGAGCGGGCATTGCCAGGAGGGGGGAGGACTGATAGCGTAAATGAATTATGCCTGTGGAAACTAACGCCTGCCGGCGAGAACTAGAGGTCGAGGTGCCGGTGGAGGAAGTGGAGCGGGAGACGGAGCGGGTGACGCGGGAATTCGCGCAGGTGGCGCGCCTGCCGGGCTTCCGCCCCGGCAAGGCACCGGCGTCGCTGGTGCGGCAGCGCTTCTGGGAAGATATCAAGAGCGAAGTGTTGCGCGCGCTGGTGCCGGCCGCGCTGGAAAGCGCCTTCCGGGAGAAGAAGCTGGCGCCGATCGGCGACCCGGCGATCGCCGAATTGCGTTTCGAGCCCAAGCAGCCGCTGCGGTTCAAAGCCAGCTTCGAGGTGCTGCCGGAGTTTGAGCTGAAAGACTACAAAGGGCTGGAGGTGGAGGCGGCGCGCCTGGAGTTGACGGAGGAAGACTTAGAGCGGGAACTAGAAGCCTTACGGGAGCGGCAGGCAACATACGAGGAAGTCAAAGAGCGTCAAGCCGCTGACGGCGACACCGTGCTGGCTTCGCTGGTCGGTATGGTTACGGCGCCGCCGGAAAAGCGGGAGCCGATTACACTCGACGACGTTCAGGTTCACCTGGGGGCGGAATCCACGCTGGCCGACTTCAGCCAAGGCCTGCGCGGAGCGGGGGCGGGCGAGGAGCGGCGCTTCAGCGTCACCTACCCGGACGAGCACCCCCAAGCCAACCTGGCGGGGCGCACGGTGGCTTTTACGGCGCGGGTCAAAGCCGTGCAGCGGAAGGTTCTGCCGGGGCTGGATGATGAATTCGCCCGGCGGGTGAGCGACGCGCAGACGCTCGAGGAACTGCGCGGCAAAGTGCGGGCGCACCTCGAGGAAGCGCGGACCCAGCGGGAAAAAGAGCTGACGCGGCAGCGGCTGCTCGACGCCCTGCTGGAGCGGCACGATTTCCCTGTCCCGGAGGTTCTGGTGGAGCGGCAGATGAATGCGCGCCTGGAGCGGCAGGTGCGGGGGCTACTGGCCCAGGGGATTGATCCCCAGAGGGTGGAGGTGGACTGGCGGCGGGCCTGGCGGGCCGGACGGGAGACGGCGGTGAAGGAAGCGCGGCTGCGACTGGTGCTGGAACGGCTGGCCGCCGAAGAAAATATCCAAGCCACGGAAGAGGAAGTGCAGCAAGAAATCGAGCGGCTGGCCCGCCAGAGCCGGCAGACGCCCGAGGCGGTACGGACCCGCTTGACAAAAGAGGGCACTTTGGCTAGTCTGGAGAGTGCCATCCGCAGTGAGAAGGTGGTTGAGTTCCTCCTCACTCACGCCCGGCTCTCAGCGCCGAGTCGGTAGAAACCCAGACGACAACCACAATGCCCAAGGACGATTCCGACAGCCCTAGAAACTATACGACGCTCGTCCCGATGGTAATCGAGCAGACGAGCCGGGGGGAGCGCGCCTACGACATCTACTCGCGGCTGCTGCGGGACAACATCATCTTCATCGGCACGCCCATTGACGACCAAATCGCCAACCTGATCACCGCCCAACTGCTGTTTCTGGACGCCGAGGACCCGGAAAAGGACATCCAGCTCTACATCAACAGCCCGGGCGGGGTTCTCACAGCGGGCATGGCCATCTATGACACCATGCAGTTCGTGCGCCCGGCGGTGGCCACCTACTGTGTGGGCCAGGCAGCTTCCATTGCCGCGCTGCTGCTGGCGGCGGGGGCCAAGGGAAAGCGGTATGCGCTGCCCAATTCCCGTGTACTCCTGCATGAGCCGGCGATGAGCGGCCTGTCCGGGCAGGCGACCGACATTGAAATTCACGCCCGGGAGATTCTGCGCATGCGGGCGGTCATTAACCAGTTGCTGATCAAACACACGGGGCAGACTGCCGACCGCATCGAGAAAGACGTGAACCGCGATTTCATCATGGACGCGGAGGAGGCGAAAGCGTACGGGGTGGTGGACGAAATCATTCACGAGAAGCGCCGCTGAAGCGAGGGGCCTGACGTTTTGGGAGCAGAGAACATCTAAGAAAGCGGGGGTTGACGTGCCACGGTGGAGTGAAGACAACCTGCGCTGCTCGTTCTGCCAGAAGAGCCAATCGGCGGTGGAGCGGCTGATTGCCTCGCCGGGAGAGGGCGGGCGGGCCTACATCTGCAACGAGTGCATCGCCGTCTGCCAGAGCATCCTGGAAGAAGAGCGGAAGAAGCAGGAGCCGACCGCTTCCACCCCTCCGGTGAAGCTGCCCAAGCCCACGGAAATCAAGGCTTTCTTAGACCAGTATGTGATCGGGCAGGACAAGACCAAGAAGAAGCTGGCGGTGGCGGTCTACAACCACTACAAGCGGATCCACCTGCACCAGAAGACGGACGAGGTGGAGCTGACGAAATCGAACATCCTGCTCATCGGCCCGACGGGCACGGGGAAGACGCTGCTGGCGCAGACGCTGGCCAAGATGCTGGAAGTGCCGTTCGCCATTGCCGACGCCACCACGCTGACCGAGGCCGGCTACGTGGGCGAGGACGTGGAGAACATAATTCTGAAATTGCTGCAAGCCGCGGGGGGCGATGTGCAGCGCGCCCAGCAAGGAATCATCTACGTGGACGAGATTGATAAAATCGCCAAGAAGGACGAGAACCCCTCCATCACGCGCGACGTCTCCGGGGAGGGCGTGCAGCAGGCGCTGCTGAAGATTCTGGAAGGCACGGTGGCCAACGTACCGCCGCAGGGCGGGCGCAAGCATCCCCACCAGGAATTCACGCCGGTGGACACGACCAACATCCTGTTCATCTGCGGGGGCGCTTTTGTGGGGCTGGAAAAGACGGTGGAGCGGCGCATCGGGCAGAAGTCGATGGGTTTCATCACCGATAAGCCGGAAGTGACGCCCTCGCGGCGCAACACGGCGCTGCTGGAGCGGGTGCAGCCGGGCGACCTGATCCGGTACGGGATGATCCCGGAGTTTGTGGGGCGGATGGCAGTGGTGGGGGTGTTGAGCGACCTCGACCGGGGGGCGCTGGTGCGGATCCTGACGGAGCCGAAGAACGCTTTGGTCAAGCAATACCAGCGGCTGTTTGAGTACGAGAACGTGCGGCTGCGGTTCACCGGGGGGGCGCTGGAAACGGTGGCGCGACTGGCGCAGGAGCGCAAGATGGGGGCGCGGGGGCTGCGTATGATCCTCGAGGATTTGATGCTAGAATTGATGTATCACTTGCCGTCGCAGCGCGCGGTGCGCGAGTTTGTGCTGACGCAAGAGATGGTGGAGCGGCATCCGACGGAGCCGGACTGGCTGGAGAAAGCGAGCTAAGGAGACCATGTTCAACCGGGACAAAGAAAAGAACGACACGCGCCGGCTGCCGATGATGCCCATCCGGGACGTGGTGATTTTCCCGCACATGATGACGCCGTTCATCGTGGGGCGGGAGAGCTCGGTGCGGGCGCTGGAAGAAGCGCTGGCGACCGAGAAGAAGATTTTTCTGGCCACCCAGCACGACGCCTCGATTGACGACCCCAAGCCCAACCAGATCCACCAGGTGGGCACCATCGCCAACCTGGTGCAGAGCGTCAAGCTGCCCGACGGCAACATTCGGGTGCTGGTGGAAGGGGTGGAGCGGGCGCGGGTTCTGAAGGTGGAGACCACGGAGGGGTTCTTGCGCGCCACGCTGCGGGTGCTGAGCGCCCCGGTCACGCCCTCGCCGGAGCTCGAGGCGGCGGTGCAGAAGGTGAGTCAGCTCTTCGACCAGTACGTGAAGATGAGCCAGAACCTGAACTACGACACCATGATCAACGCGGTGAAGGGCGACGATCCGGCGAAGATGGCCGACACCATTGCCGCCAACCTGCCGCTGAGCATCGAGGAGAAGCAGGAGCTGCTGGAGCAGGTGGAGGCGCAGGAGCGGCTGACGCGGCTGGCCGAGCTGCTGGGATTTGAGATCGAAAAGCTGAGCCTGGACCGGAACATTCAGTCGCGGGTCAAGCGGCAGATGGAGCGCGCCCAGAAAGAGTTTTACCTGAACGAGAAGATGAAGGCCATTCAGAAGGAGCTGGGCCGCGGGGAAAAGAACGAGACCGACGAGCTGAAGAAGAAGATCGAAACCTCGGGCATGTCCAAGGAAGTGCAGGAGAAAGCCCTGCAAGAGCTGAAGCGGCTGGAGATGATGCCGCCCATGTCGGCCGAGTCCACGGTGTCGCGCAACTATATTGACTGGCTGGTGGCCATGCCGTGGAAGACGCGCACGCGGGAAATCCGCGACATGTCGCGGGCGGAGAAGATTCTGGAAGAAGACCACTACGGCTTGGAGAAGATCAAAGAGCGCATCCTGGAGTTTCTGGCGGTGCGGCGGCTGGTGAAGAACCCGCGCGGCTCGATTCTCTGTTTCGTGGGCCCGCCGGGCACGGGCAAGACTTCGCTGGGCCGCTCGATCGCCCGGGCCACGGGGCGCAAGTTTGTGCGGCTGTCGCTGGGCGGGGTGCGCGACGAAGCCGAGATACGCGGCCACCGGCGGACTTACATCGGGGCGCTGCCCGGCCAGATTGTGCAGATGATGCGCAAGGCGGGAACCATCAACCCGGTGTTCATGCTGGACGAAGTGGACAAGATGTCCATGGACTTTCGCGGCGACCCCTCGGCGGCGCTGATGGAGGTGCTGGATCCGGAGCTGAACCACTCCTTCGTGGACCACTACCTGGACGTCGAGTACAACCTGCGCGAAGTGATGTTCATCTGCACGGCCAACGTGCTGCACACCGTGCCGCAGCCGCTGCTGGACCGCATGGAAGTGCTGCGGCTCTCCGGCTACACCGACCAGGAGAAGCTCGAAATCGCCAAGCGCTTCCTGGTGAAGAAGCAGCGGAAGGAAACCGGGCTGGAAGAGGAGAACCTGGCCTTCGCCGACGAGGCCCTCAAGCACATCATCAACGCCTACACGCGCGAGGCGGGGGTGCGGAACCTGGAGCGGGAAATTGCCAACATTGGGCGCAAAGTGGCGCGACGGGTGGTGAAGGAAGGCCGCGCGGCGCAGGCGACGGTGACTCCGGAAAACGTCAAGGACTTTCTGGGCGTTCTCAAATACCGCGACACCCGCAGCGAAGTGAAGAATGAAGTCGGCCTGGCGCAGGGGCTGGCCTGGACGGAGATGGGCGGACAATTGCTGGGGACCGAGACCACGCTGATGGAAGGCAAGGGCAAGCTGATTCTCACGGGCAAGCTGGGCGACGTGATGCAGGAATCGGCCCAGGCCGCCATGAGCTATGTGCGCTCGCGGGGCACCAGTCTGGGGCTGGCGCGCGACTTCTACCGCCACATCGACGTGCACATTCACATCCCGGAGGGTGCCATTCCCAAGGACGGCCCGTCAGCCGGGATCACGCTGGCAACGGCGCTGGTGAGCGCCCTGACCAAGATCCCGGTGCGCTGCGACCTGGCCATGACCGGGGAGATTACCCTGCGGGGCAAGGTGCTGCCCATCGGCGGCGTCAAAGAGAAGCTGCTGGCCGCCCATCGCAACAACATCCGCACCGTGATTCTGCCGCGGGAGAACGAGAAAGACCTGGAGGAGATCCCCAGTTACGTCCAGGAGACCCTCACGCTCAAATTGGTGGAGACGATGGACGAGGTGTTGCAGCTTGCGCTGGAGAAGCCCTTGACGGCGCTTCCCTTGCGCGTGGGCGAGGGCGCCGAGACAGTTCGGCCCGACTACCCGATGGGCGAGGAGGCCGAAGAAGGCCGGGTGACCAACTAAGCGGCCGCCCGCCGCATCAAAGAAGGAGTCGGAGGCAGCCAGAAACCCGGAGGGTAGTTCTAGGGCAACCCCCGGTTCGCGCTGCTCGCCTGGCAATTCCAACTTAGAACCACCCACGGGTCCAGAGGACTTCAGCAAAAAACCAGCGGACAGCCCCGCAACAACGGGACCGAGCCGCACCGGAAACAAGCATGAACATGGAGGAACGCAACTTGCCGCGCACAAAGACCAACCAGGAAACCTCGGGGTCGGTGTTGAACATCGCCGACCTCAAGGGGAAGAACATCACCGAGCTGAACCGCATCGCGCGGGAGCTCAACATCCCCGGCGCCAGCGGAATGCGCAAGCAGGACTTGATTTTCCAGATCCTGCGCGCCCAGGCGGAGAAGGAAGGGCACATCTTCTCCGAAGGGGTGCTGGAGTGCCTGCCGGACGGCTTCGGCTTCCTACGCGCGCCGGACTACAACTATCTGCCCGGGCCGGACGACATCTACGTCTCGCCCTCGCAGATTCGCAAGTTCGACCTGCGCACCGGCGACACCGTCAGCGGGCGCGTGCGGCCGCCCAAGGACGGGGAGCGCTACTTCGCCCTCATCCAGGTGGAAGCGGTCAACTTCGAAGACCCGGAGGTGGCGCGCAACAAGATTTTCTTCGACAACCTGACGCCCCTCTACCCCCAGGAGCGGCTGCGGCTGGAAACCAGCAAGGACAACGTCACCGGCCGGGCGCTCGATCTGCTGACGCCGCTGGGCAAGGGACAGCGCGGGCTGATCGTCTCGCCGCCGCGGGCCGGCAAGACCATGGTGCTGCAAACCATCGCCAACTCCATCGCCGTCAACCACCCCGAGGTCATCACCATCATCCTGCTGATTGACGAGCGGCCCGAGGAAGTCACCGACATGCAGCGCAACGTGGCGGCGGCGGAAGTCATCAGCTCGACGTTCGATGAGCCGCCGCAGCGGCACGTGCAGGTGGCGGAGATGGTCATCGAAAAGGCCAAGCGATTGGTGGAGCACAAGCGCGATGTGGTGATTCTGCTAGACTCCATCACCCGCCTGGCGCGCGCCTACAACCAGGTGGTGCCGCCCTCGGGCAAGGTGCTGTCGGGCGGCCTGGAGTCCACGGCCTTGCAGCGGCCCAAGCGCTTCTTCGGCGCCGCGCGCAACGTGGAAGAAGGCGGGAGCCTCACCATCATCGCCACGGCGCTCATCGACACCGGCTCGCGCATGGACGACGTGATCTTCGAAGAGTTCAAGGGCACGGGCAACATGGAAGTCAACCTCGACCGGCGCCTGGCCGACAAGCGCGTCTTTCCCTCCATCGACATCAACCGCTCCGGCACCCGCAAGGAAGAGCTGCTGATGCCGAAGGACGAGTTGAACCGCGTGTGGATTCTGCGCAAGGTGCTGAGCCCGCTCTCACCGGTAGAGGCGATGGAGCTCATCATCGACAAGCTAGAGAAGACCAAGTCAAACGGGGAATTCCTGTCCTCGATGTCGGCCAGCGGCTAGTCCCCGACCTTCCCCGCCTCGGCTTTCTTGACCAGGTAGAGGATTACCTCCACGACTTCATCCACGGTCAGCGCAGTCGAGTCAAGATAGACGGCATCGAGAGTCTGGAGCAGCGGCGAGGCAGCGCGCTCGCGGTCGCGGCGGTCACGCGCTTCGATTTCGCGGCGGGTCTCTTCGAGCGTAATCGGGATTCCCTGCCCGGTCTCTTGCTGATGACGCCGCCGGACGCGCTCCTCAACGCTGGCGTCGAGAAAAACTTTGACTTCGGCGCGAGGAAAAACGACGGAACCAATGTCGCGGCCTTCCATCACCACGCCCCCCGCGGCGCCGATGCGCTGCTGCTGCTCCACCAAGTGCTCGCGCACTTCCGGAATCACGGCTATGACCGAGGCCGCCTGGCTGGCCTCGGGAGTGCGGATGGCTTCGCTGAGGTCGCGCCCGTTGGCGAGGACGCGCACGCCCTCGGCGGTTTTTTCAAAATCCAAGCGGGTGCGGGCGGCACAGGCCGCCAGCCCTTCGGCGTCATCGGTGGCGATACCCTCCTCCATCGCCACCAGAGCCACGGCGCGGTACATGGCGCCGCTGTCCGCGTAGAGGTAGCCGAGCCGCTCGGCCACCTGCCGGGCTACCGTTCCCTTCCCCACGCCGGACGGGCCGTCAATGGCGATGACCAGACCTTTGGCGCCCACCGTCCCTCTCAAATGCGCTTGAAGGCGCGCTGGATGTCGCGCAGGCTGTACTGCAAAACAATGGGGCGGCCGTGGGGACAGGTGGTGGG
>JBOGNW010000288.1:0-2850 GCA_050747425.1 Candidatus Acidiferrales bacterium | reverse complement strand
CCAAACTGCTCATCGCGAGTGTTGGTGGCCTCGTTGACGCCGTCGGTGAACAGCACCAGCGTGTCGCCGGGCGAGAGCGAGAGGGTGCAGGAGCGGAAGTCCGCCTGGGGAATCAACCCCAGCGGCAAACAGCCGGCCGCGAAGGGGGCTTCGACCTTGCCCCCGCGAATGAGGAAGGGCGAGGGGTGGCCGGCGTTGATGAAGTCCAGGCGGCCCGTGGTGTCCAGGATACCGAAAAACAGCGTAGCGTAGCGCTCCACCGCCGTGCGGTCGCAGATGAAGCGGTTGATGTAGCTGAACACCGCGCCGGGGTCCTGGCCCAACCCCATGCCGCAGAAGCTGCCTTGCAGCATGGTGGTCAGCAAGGCCGCTCCCAGGCCTTTGCCGCAGACGTCAGCGATCAGGAAAGCCACCTGGCCCGGCCCCATCTGCATGACGTCGAAGTAGTCGCCCCCCACCTCCTGGCACGGGCGGTTCATCCCGGTGATTTGCACGTGGGGAAACGGCTTGAAGTCGGTCGGCAGGAGGGCTTGCTGGATGCTGCGAGCGATGGCCAGGTCGTGCTCCATGCGGCGGCGCTCCTGCTCTTTTTGCAGCAGGCGCGCATTGTCGAGCACGCTGGCGGATTCGCGCCCCAGGGCGTCGAGGATCTGCCGTTGCAGCCGGGAAAAAGCAGCCGGGCGGCGGCTGTCGAGGTAGAGCACGCCCAGCATCTCGCCGCCGGTAGCGATCATGGTCTGGTCGCTGCTGCGCAAAGCAGCCAGCGACTGCAACGGCAGAGCCACAATCGAACGCAACTGCTGCTCCACTACACTGGTCGCGATGGCCAGACGGCCGCCGGCGCGACTCACGTCCTCTTCCACCACGCTGCGGCGTGTCTTCAGTGCCTGCTCCACCGCCGTCCGCGTGGGGGTTACGCTCTCCGGGGCGGCGCGTCGGCCGCCTCGCAGACGCGCCACCAGGGGACGCATCTCGCCCCCTGGCACCACCTCGAGAAGCACTCCCCGGTCGGCGTCGGTAACCGAGAGCGCCCGGTCCACCATAGCGCCCAACAGCTCCTCCAGCGGCAGGTGAGATTGCAAGAGCGCCGTGGCTTCGAGCAACAGCCCCAGAGTCCGCAGGTCGCGCGCTCCGGGTTCGAGGCTCGGGGCCTCCTCCAGACGTGAGAGGAGCTGCGGCAGCGCGTCCCGCCCCGGCCCCGACCGGAAGGCGATTTGCAGCGCATCGGCGGTGCCCATGGTGATGATGTCGCCGTCTTGGAGTGGCCGGGGCGCTTCGACCTTCTCGCCGTTGACAAAAACCCCGTGGCGCTGGCCAAGGTCTTCGATCGTGAAGCCTCCATTGGAGTAAACCACGGCGGCGGCCCGGCGCGACACGCGCTTATCGGCCAGTTGCAGGTGGTTGCCGCCCTCGGCGCCTCGGCCAATCAAAAAGGGCGACTCGGTGACCTGGGCCTGATGGCGGGTGCCATCCGCCTCCGTGACCTCGAGCAGCGCCTCCGGAATTGTCTGCGTGTCCGGCATACGTTAGGAGTGCATCTCCGCCATCTTACCACGGCACCCGCGCCTTCGCCCCCTCGGCGCTCCGGGGGTAAGTTCCTTTTCCGGTGTGCTTGACGCCGCCGGTGAGCTGGCAGTACGATGCCGCTTTCAGCGCCGGCGAAACTTTGTCCGTTTTTCATTCTTTGCGCAGCGGGGGTGCAGCCGCTCCCACCAGAGCGGCGTGCCGCCCATGAACGGCTAGGCCGCGAGGCCTGCCTGCCCCAGGCAGGGAGTGATGGCTGCTGTTGAGAGCAAGAAAATCTTGGTGGCCGACGACGATGCCGCCATCCGCCGCATCGTGCAGATGGTGCTGAGCCGCCAGGGATTCACCGTCGTCACGGCCGAAGACGGCGAGGACGCTTTTCAGAAGGCGGTGATGGATACCCCCGACGCCATCCTGCTCGATATCCGCATGCCGAAAATGGACGGCCTCGAGCTTTGTTCCAAGCTCAAAGCCACCGAAACCACCGCCCACATCCCCATCGGTTTTCTCACCGCCGAAAAAGATTTGGAATCCTACAAACAAGCTCAAGAGCTCGGCGGCGTCCTCTACATCACCAAGCCTTTCAAGCCCGAGCGCTTGGTGGATATGGTCGGCGTGCTGCTCTCTTCTCGCCGCAAGCCTCGCAAGCACTGATCCTCCGGTCAACCTTGCCTCTCGCCGCAGCGTCTAGTTAGACTAGCTGGAGGAGAACCCCGATGCGCAAGCCGGCCCTGGCCGTCGCATTTCTCTTGGTTTTCGCCGTCCCCGGGCTCTGCGCCCAAAGCAAATCCCGCCTGCCGCAGCTCATCGTCACCGCCCGCTACGTCATGGTGACTACCATGCAGGGCATCGAGCCTTCCCCCACCGTTCCGCCGGAAGATCTCCGCGCCGTGGCCGATGTTCAAGCGGCCATTCAAAAGTGGGGACACTACACACTGGTGTACAAACCCGAGCAGGCCGACCTGATTATCGCCGTGCGCCGCGGGCGCCTGGCTTCCGTCACGCCCACCATTGAAATCGGGCGCTCCTCCGATAAGTCTGAGGAAAAAACCGGCTACGGACTTGGCGCCGAAGCGGGCAATCCCTATGACCTCTTCGCCGTGTACAACGCCCGCACCGGCGGCCTGGACTCGCCCGCCCTCTGGCGCGCCTCGGAGAAGAAAGGGCTGAACCCCCCTGACCTGCCCCTCTTCAAGAAGTTCCAAAAAGAAGTCGAGCGCGCCGCCGCCAAAACCCCCTAGTTCTTATTCCATATGTTCGTGTAGGGCGGAGACCCTGTCGCAGCGCAGCGGAGACCCTGAGCGAGCGCAGCGAGTCGAAGGGAGC
>JBOGNW010000287.1:0-6784 GCA_050747425.1 Candidatus Acidiferrales bacterium | reverse complement strand
GGTCAATTCGAGGCGGCTAAACCTATTGTGCATGATAGGAACGGCCCGGATTGTATCACTGGCAAACCTTATAGGAGGTTTTTGACTCGGGGGGACGGCACTTGACTTTCGCTTTTTATTCGCCTATAGTCCCCTCATGCACTCCCCGCTGCGCCCGTCCGCGCCCGCTCCCGCCGCTTTTGCCGCTTCCACGCGTCCGCTGCTCGCGCAGCTCTCCCGCCGCCCCGGGCTGGTGTTCATTCATGGCCACCCGCAAAGCTCGCGCCTGGCGCACTACTTTCTGCTGGCCCCGCTCCTGCGCGGGGAAACCGTGCTGTTGCTCGATGCCGCCAACTGCTTCAACCCCTACAAACTGGCAGACTGGGCTCGTCGTAGCCAGCGGCCTCCGGAAGAGCTTCTGGAGCGGGTGCGGCTCTCGCGCGCCTTCACCTGCTTTCAACTGGCGGAGCTCATCGAGCGCACCCCGGCGGCCGCCCGGCGCTACGGGGCGCGGCGCGTCGTGCTCACCGGCCTGCCGGATATTTTTGACGAGGAAGAAGTGCCGGCGGCCGAGGTCAAGGAGGTTTTCAGCCGCAGCCTCGAGCGGCTGCGTGGCTGGCCCGGGCGCGGGCTTACCGCCCTGATGTTTTCCGATGCGCCCGCGAAACTTCGTCCGCTACGGCGGTGGCTGGACGCGCACCTGACGCGCTGCGCCACCAGCATCTACCGCTTCGAGGAAGGCCCGACCGGCTTGCAGTTGCTTGAAGAGAAACAGGGGGCAAGGGTTTTTCTCTGCGCTTCCTCCGCGCCCTCTGCGTCTTCGGTGGTGAGTCTTAATCGCAGGTAGTTTTCACCACCGAGGGCACAGAGAACACAGAGAGCACAAAGGACGGAAAGGAAAATGGCTATTAGCTCCTATTGTCATGCTGAGCGAAGCGAAGCATCTCAACCGAGAAACCGTTCGCTCCCAGTTGGTCATCCCGAGTCCGGATCCCGAACCTTCGAGATTCGAGACGAGGGATCTGCTTTCTCCGCGCCCTCTGCGTCTCTGCGGTGAGCCTTCTCGGCAGGGGAGGGAAGCTATGGGTCGCACCATCGCCACCTTTCACCAGTTAATCGAGGAAACCCGCGCCCGCTTCGCGCCCTACCGCCGCGCCCTGCGGCGGGAAGACCAGCAGGTGTTTGACCGGCTCTTCGAGCGCGTGAAGTACTACGCCGCCTCGGGCTCCATGGAGGCTTCCTGGAACCCGCTCGACACCATCTTCCTCACTTTTTTCCTCGAGCAGCAGAAAACTCTTCGCGCCCTGGAAGAACGCTTGCGCCTCCTGGAGAACACCCATGCCGCTCACCGGCTGGCTGCTGGACCTCTACCCGACTCCGGCGGGGATGGTGCTGTGGGTGATTGATGCCGAGCAGCGCCGCACCCGCCTGCTCGATCCCGCCTACACGCCCTGCTTTTATGTCGGCGGCCCCCAAGCCCCGCTCCGCCGCCTGGCCGCGCGCCTGGCCGAGAAGTTTCCCGTGCGGCTCGCCTGGACGGAGCAGCGGGATTTCTGGAGCGGCGCGTGGCGCCCGGTGCTCGAAGTCGGCGTCGAGCGCCTGCTGCAATTCGCGCCGCTGGTCCGCTGGGTGCACCGCTGCGCCCCCACGCTCGAGCTTTTCAACTGCGACATCCAGCTCCCGGCTCTCTACGCCTACGAGAAGGGCATCTTCCCGCTGGCCCGCTGCCAATTCGAGGCGGATGAAACCGGCCGGCTGCGCGCGCTGGCGCTCGACGACGACCCCTGGGCCACCGACTATGCCTTGCCGCCCCTCGCGCTGATGGAGTGGCGCCTCGAAGGCGAAGGCGTCAGCCCTCATCACGGCTACTGCGCCCCGCTCGAACTGCGCGTGGACGGCCGCACCGAAGTTCTGGCGGCCGACGAGCCGCGCGAGCTGCTGCGCACCGTCGCCAACCGCCTCCGCCAGCACGACCCCGACCTGCTGCTCACCGACTGGGGCGACTCGTTTCTCCTGCCGCGCTTACTGGAGGCCGCGGAGCGCTACCGTTGCCCGTTGCCCTTGAACCGCGACCCGGCGCACGCCGCCCAGCACCGTCGCGCCCGCTCCTATTTCTCCTACGGGCGCATCGTCTTCAAGGACAGCACCACTACGCTCGCCGGCCGCCTGCACATCGACCGCAAAAATTCTTTTGTGGTCGGCGAAACCAACCTAGAAGGCCTGTTCGAGCTGTCGCGCCTCACCAAGCTGCCCTTGCAGTACATGGCGCGCACCTCCACTGGCACCGGCATCACCTCCATGCAGCTCGACCTCGCCTTCCGCCAGCGCATCCTCATCCCCTGGCAGAAGCGCGAACCGGAAGAATTCAAAACCGGTGCCGAGCTGCTGCGCACCGACCGCGGCGGCCTGGTCTTTAAGCCCGTGCTGGGCTTGCACGAAAATGTGGGCGAGCTCGATTTCGCCTCTATGTTCCCGGCCATCATGGCGCGCTTCAACGTCTCGCCGGAAACCGTGAACTGCCGCTGCGATTCTGCCCAGGGCTGCGCGGTTCGCGTGCCGGAAATCGGCTACCGGCTCTGCCAGCGGCGCCGGGGTCTGGTGCCGCAGACGGTCGAGCCCCTCATCGAAAAGCGCCGCCGCTACAAGCTGCTCAAGCAACAGGCGAGCGATCCCGCTGTGCGGGAGCGCTACGACGAGCGCCAGAGTGCGCTCAAATGGATGCTGGTCACCTGCTTCGGCTACCTGGGCTACAAAAACGCCCGCTTCGGGCGCATTGAAGCTCACGAGGCCATCAACGCCTTCGGCCGCGATCGCCTTTTGCAAGCCAAAGAAATCAGCGAGCGCGCCGGCTTCCGCCTGTTGCACGCCATCGTGGACTCGCTCTGGGTGACGCGCCCGGGCGCCACGCGCCCCGACTTCGAACACCTGGCGCGCGCCATCGAAACCGCCACCGGATTGCCCCTGGACCTCGCCGGCGTCTACCACTACATCGTTTTTCTTCCTTCGCAGGAAAATTCCACCGTGCCCGTTCCCAATCGTTACTTCGGCGTTTTTTCGGAAAACCGCCAATTGAAAGTGCGCGGGCTCGAAGTCCGCCGGCACGATACCCCGCCGCTCATTGCGCGCTTCCAAGAAGAGGTGCTAACAATCCTGGCCGAGGCCTCGGACGCCGACTCCTATCGCCGCAAGCTCCCTGAAGCGGAAGAAGTCTTGAGCCGCTACCGCGAGCGCCTCGAAACCGGCAAGGTGGCGTGGGAAGAACTGGTCATCCGCAAGCGCCTGACCCAGTACCCGGAAAAATACCAGCGCGCCAGCCTGGTGGCGGTGGCGGCCCAGGCCCTGGCAGGCCGCGGCGTCAAGCTCCGCCCGGGCGAAGTCATCGAATACGTCATCACCCAGGCCGACGCCATCGTTCCCAACGACCGCGCCCGCCCCTTCACCTTGCTCTCGAATTTCGCCGGCTACGACGTCGCCAAATATTCCGAGCTGCTGGAAAAAGCCTTCGCCCCCTTCCGGCTGCCCGCACAACGAAAGCCGCTTGACAACCATCGCATGAACGGATAGTCTGATTGACGGAATATCAGATGCACGGAGGATTTTCATGCCCCGGGCCAGAACCCTCAAGATACGAATTCAAAGCAAGCGGCAGATCACTCTCCCCGCCGCCATTACCGAGAAGTTTGGTTTGACTCAAGGCGACGAGTTGCAGGCGCGGATTCTGGATAACCGCATCGAGCTTGTTCCTCTGGTTACGGTTCCCCGGGACCAAGCGTGGTTTTGGACTCCGGAATGGCAGGCCAGGGAAAAGAAGGCGGAAGCCGCCCGCGCCCGCGGGGACTACTCGGAGTTTGATTCCGTTGACGACCTGATCGCCGGCCTTACCAAGTGAAATTCCGCTCGCTGCGGACCTTCGAGAAAGACTTCAAGAAGCTTCCCCAACACATCCAAGAGCAGACCGTTGGATCTCTCCGGCGCTTAGCCGAGAATCCCCGGCATCCCTCCTTGCGCATAAAGAAGATTCAGGGCACAAAGGGGATTTGGGAGGGAAGCATAACCATGTCGTATCGCTTCACCTTTCACTATGAAGAACGCTTTGTCGTGCTGCGCCGCATAGGCACACACGATATTCTTAGAAAAGAAACTCCCTAGGTCTTGTTCTTGATCCGTTTCCATTCTCCGCGTCATCTGCGTCTCTGCGGTGTCTCTTTCCGTTTCCGGCTCGCTTGACAACCCCTGAGACCGCCGATAGGCTGCCAAGAGATAAGAAATGACGGCGGCCGAAGTCATGCAACTGATGGAGTCAGTCGGCGCCATGCGCCGCGGCCACTTCCAGCTTTCCTCCGGCCTGCACAGTGAGGCTTATTGCCAGTGCGCGCAGATTTTTGAGCACCCCGAGGCTACGGCGCACGTGGCGCGCGCGCTGGCCGAGCATTTTCGCGAGGCCAAGCCCGACGTCGTCGCCGCTCCCGCCCTGGGCGGGATAATTCTTGGCTATGAGCTGGCTCGCCAGCTCGGCGCGCGCTCAGTTTTTGTCGAGCGCAAGCCCGACGGCTACTTCGCCCTGCGGCGCTTCTCGCTCCAGCCCGGCGAGCGCGTGCTGGTAGCCGAAGATGTGCTCACCACGGGCGGCTCGACCCACGAAACTATTGAAGTCATCCGCGAAGCCGGCGGGGAAGTGGTGGGCGTGGCCGCGGTGATGGACCGCAGCGGCGGCGCCATCAAGCTCGCCGTCCCCTTGCACGCCCTCCTGACGCAGGCGATGAAGACTTACAACGCCGCCGACTGCCCCCTCTGCGCCCAGAGCGTCCCGCTCGACAAGCCCGGCAGCCGCCCCGACGTGTCCGCCCTGGCGCGGCCGGCCTCTTCGGCCTAGTACGCTCCGCAGCCAATTAACGGGAGGGAGCAAGCCCCTCCCCTACATCAACTGCAGCTGACCAAAGCAAGCCTTGTGTAGGGGCGGGCCTTGCGCCCGCCCGCGATACATGTGGCTATAATGTCCCGGTGCGCAATCTGAAGCTCACCCTCGCCTACGACGGCAGCGAATTCCACGGCTGGGCCATCCAGCCCGACCGCCCCACCATCCAGGGCACGCTCGTCGAAACGCTCGGCAAACTCACCGGCGAAAAAATCCGCCTCTACGGCTGCGGGCGCACCGACGCCGGCGTGCACGCCCTCGGCCAGGTGGCGCACTTCAAGACCCGCAGCGTTATTCCGCCAGAAAACTTGCAGCGCGCCCTCAACAGCCTCCTGCCCGCCAGCATCCGCGTGAATGCGGTCGAAGAAGTCCCGCTCGACTTCCACGCCCGCTGGCACGCGCGCGGCAAGACCTACCGCTACCGCATCCTGCGCACCGCCGTCTGCCCGCCCTTTCTCCGCCACTTCGTCTATCACTATCCCTACGCGCTCGACGCCGCCGCCATGGAGCGCGCCGCGCCGCTCTTCGAAGGCGAGCACGACTTCTCCACCTTCGGCACCTGGGACCCTCACGAAGCCGAGAACAATCGCATCCGAACAATCTTCTCGTCGCGGGTGGAACCTGCTTCCCTTAGTTCCGATCCCGTCGGGGCCGGGCTTGAGCCCGGCTGGAAAGCTGCAATTAGCAGTGGGGCTTTAGCCCCTGAGGCCGGGTCTTCCGAATTAATCTACACCGTTCGCGGCCGCTCCTTCCTCCGCTACATGGTGCGCAAACTCGTCGGCACGCTGCTCGAAGTTGGCAAGGGAAGACTCGCGCCGGAAGACATCCCCCGCCTCTTCGAAGCCCGCGACCGCGCACTCGCCGGGCCCACCGTCCCGCCCGAGGGACTTTATCTGGTCGAGGTCGACTACGCCGCCGACCTCGCTCCCGCCTCCGCTTCCACTGCACAACCCGACGCCGATTCGGTATAATCTTTTCCGAACTGCGCACAAGCTGAGGAGTCGCATCGAATGGCCGAAGCCGAAGCTGCCGCCCCCGCCCCGCTCAAGATCAAGACTCGCAAGCCCCGCCAGCGCGCCTGCGACGAAAAAACCGATAAGGGCAAGATGTGCGCCGGCCACATGAAGCGCTTCTACGATTTTTCCAAAGCCACCGAAGCCCTGGCGCGCCAGCAGGCCGGCCTCGGCCCCCGCGAGCCGCTCGAGCTCTACCGCTGCCACCGCTGCGGCACGCTCTACCTCCCGCTCAAGCAAGAATCCCCGCGCTCCTTCGTCCTGCGCTACTGATGAGATCGCAAAGACTACGTTCGAGCGATGCTGTTCAACCCAGCGGCTCCCGCCGCTGGGAGCGCGAAGTGGGTCGATGAACTACGACCAGCTCATCTTCGATTGGAACACCCAGGGCGCGCCCGAGCTGCCCCCCGGCCGCCGCTACCTGCTCGACGACGAAAGCCTGCGCGACGGCTTGCAGTCGCCTTCCGTGCGCGACCCCTCCATCGGCGAAAAAATTGAAATCCTCCACCTCATGGCCGAGCTCGGCATCGATTCCGTCAACCTCGGCCTTCCCGGCGCCGGCCCGCGCGCCCGCGCCGACGTCGAGCGCCTGGCCCGCGAGATCGTCTCGAGCAAGCTCGCCCTCCGCCCCAACTGCGCCGCCCGCACGGTCGAAGCCGACATCCAGCCCATCGCCGACATTTCCGACAAAGTCGGCATCGCCATCGAAGCCGCCACTTTTCTCGGCTCCAGCCCCATTCGCCGCTACGCCGAGGACTGGACCGTGGACTTCCTCCTGCGCACCACCGAGCACGCCGTCAGCTACGCCCGCGGCCTCGGCCTGCCGGTGATGTACGTCACCGAAGACACCACGCGCTGCGACCGCGACACCGTCAAG
>JBOGNW010000286.1:0-5600 GCA_050747425.1 Candidatus Acidiferrales bacterium | reverse complement strand
CTTGTAGGCCAGGGCCTGGCCGGGCCAGGCAATGTAGCGGTCAACTTCGTTGACGATGTCGAGCTCGGTTTTGGCGGCGTAAGACTTGAAATAGTTGATGGCCTGCTCGCGCGTCCAGCCTTTGTAGTGCATGCCGGTGTCGATGACTAGGCGGACAGCGCGCCACATTTCGTAAGTGAGCTGGCCGAATTTTGAGTAGGGGTCAGTGTAGAAACCCATCTCCTCGCCCAGGCTTTCGCTGTAGAGGGCCCAGCCTTCGACGAAAGCGGTGTAGCCGCCATAGCGGCGGAACTCAGGCAGCTCGCCCAGCTCCATAGCGAGCGCGATTTGCAAGTGGTGGCCGGGCACAGCTTCGTGGATGGAGAGCGCCTCCATCTCATACTTGGGGCGCACCTCGGGCTTGTAAAGATTGACGAAGTAGGTGCCGGCGCGCGCGCCGTCGGCCGACGGCTGGCGGTAATAGGCGGTCGTCGTGTCGGGAGCGATATTGTCGGGAATGGGCTCGACGCCGTAGGGCATCCGGGGGAGCTTGCGGAAGACCTTGACCAGCGCCGGGTCAATGCGCTTGGAGAGAGCGCGGTAGGCCTCGAGCAGCTCCTGCGGGTCTTTGTAATAGAACTGCGGGTCGGTGCGCATGAATTGCAGGAATTCCTGAAAGGTTCCCTTGAAGCCGACCTGCTGGATGATTTTTTCCATCTCGGCGTGGATGCGCTTCACTTCCTGCTGGCCGATTTCGTGAATCTCGTCGGGGGTGAAGTTGGTGGTGGTAAACACGCGGGCGCGGAAGGTGTAGAACTCCTTGCCGCGGGGCAACTGCCAGGCGCCGACTTTGTCGAAGCAGGCGGGCAGGTATTCTTTGGTGAAAAACTCCAACAAACGTCGGTAGGCGGGGACGACTTGGTCGGCGATGGCTTTCTTGCCCTCGGCAGAGAGGCGCTCCTGGTCGGTGGCACTGATGTCGGCAGGAAATTTCAGGAAAGGCTTGTAGAAGAAACTCTTGGCGGGGTCGTCCACGATTTGCTTGCGAATCTGGTCGGGCAAGCGCTCCATGATGACGCGGGAATGCACGATGCGGGCGCGAATGCCTTCGCGCATCAAGGCGATGGTTTGGTCCATGTAGGCGGGCAGGGCGCGCAGGCGCGCCAGCCAATCTTCGTAGTCCTTGACCTTCTCGAAGTTGATGACGTCGCCGACTTCATTGAGGGTTTGGATGCCATCGCGCTGATTGAGCGGAATCAAGTAGGAGCGGTACTGGTAGCCCTCGACCGCCAGCTCGTATTGCTTGCGGAACAGGGCGTAATTCAGGCGGTCGGTGTCAGAGAGCTTCTTGAGGTCAATGGCGTCCAGCTGGCCGATCACCTCGCGGCGATGGCTGTGGCGGCGCTCCATGGCGGCCAGACTTTCGTCGGGCCAGCGGTCGTTGTAGCGCCGGTCGCCCAGCTCGGTGGCCGTCACCGGGTCTTCCTTCAGCCGGTACTCCCACTCCTCTTTGAAAAGCGCGTTCAAGCGCGCGCCGGCGTCGGACGAATTGGTTTGCGCGTGCAACGTGAGCATCGGTCCCACCCAAGCTAGCAAAACTACAAGCCCCCCCAGACCCGACAAAAATCGCATAGCGGTTCTCCGTTCGCGGTGCGGTGATCTAAGGAAGCCGGAGTCTACCATCAGAGCGGCGGCGAGACTAGAAGTGGATGCGGTAGGCGACTTGCAAGTTGAAGCCCGGAGCGTCCACGCCCGAGCCGTGGGCGCGGTAGTTGTGGTCGAGCAGATTTTCCAGCATCACAATCACATCCGTCTGTTCGCTGAGGCGGAAGCCGCCGCGCAGGTTGGCGGTGATGAAGCCGGGGGTCTTAGTGAAGAGCGGGGCCTGGTTGACGCCAGGGCCGAGGACACGGTCGAGCACCTGGT
The DNA here is from genome assembly GCA_050747425.1 of Candidatus Acidiferrales bacterium. Taxonomy (GTDB): domain Bacteria; phylum Acidobacteriota; class Terriglobia; order Acidiferrales; family 2-02-FULL-67-57; genus CAYTXK01. Next base: position 3,695 of record JBOGNW010000286.1, on the reverse strand, counting down.
CGAGTGTTTCCCCGGTCGGGAGAAGAATGCCACCGCTCACCAGGCCGCGAGCCACGGCGCCGTTGTTGAAAAAGCGTGTGATACTGTCGCGCGAGCGCAGGGCGCCGATGCGCTGGTCGGCAAGCTCCAGCGAGGACAGACGGTCCTGATAACTTGCCAGATAGCTGTAACCTTCAAGCCAATAACGCTTCCCCGGCGGCTGCCAGCGCAGGCTGAGGAAACCCGAGGCCGGGGGCAAGCCGCCCTCGATGTCCGGCGGGCCGCCCAATTCCCGGTCGCGACCCCGGAGGTAATAAAAATTCGCGATGGCGTGCCAGGAGGAAGCCAACTCGGCTTCCCAGGCGGCTTCGAGGCCCCAGATACGCACCCCCCCCACGTTGGTGCGGATGAGAACCGGCCGCGGGTCGGCGGCGGTGATGACAGCCCCCGAGGCGAGCTGGTTCACAATCGTTTGTCCGGCGATGGTTTCTCCCACCGCCCCGGGCGGCAGCAGAAGGGCGCGTTTGCTGATGAAATCACTGATGTCGTTGGAGAAAGCGCTAAAGGACGCGACCACGCGGCGCCGTTCGAACTTGAGGCCGACTTCGTAGTTGTACAGCGCCTCGGGCTCGAGAGCGCTCACCGGCTGGCCGGTGGAAACCGCGTTGGCATCCGCGCGGCTGCCGACCAAGCTGCCCGGGGCAACCTGCTCAGGAGAGACTTCCAGCCCATTCGAGGACAAACCCACGGAACTGAAATCCGTGGTGTTAGGTGCGCGGAAACCGCGCCGTACGGCTGCCACCAGTTGCAGCGGCCCCCGCAGGCGAAAGACTGTGCCCAGGTTGAAGGTCAGGTCGCGAAGCGTTGTGGAGAAATCCGGCACCAGCGGAACTCCGCTCGGGTCCGCCAGATTGGCCTCGGCGAAGGTGCGGAAGCGGAACTGGCTGTAGCGCAACCCGCCTTGCAGCCGAGCGCGCCCGCCAAAGAGCTCGACGCCGTGCTGGTAGAAAAGACCATAGGTCGTATAGCGCGATTCGTCCGGATACCGCGGCCGAACAGCTTGCGCGGCACCCGTGACCGGGTCAAAGCGGGTGCGGCGGGAATCAATGTATTCGTCGTACAGTTCTCCGCCAAACACGAGCGCGTGGCTGGCGCCCAGATGCGCGGTCGCCTGCGCCTGGTAGCCGAAAGCGTCGGCGCGGTTGAATTCGTCGCTGATGGGCGCCAGCGGATTCCCGGCGCCGCCCTGCTCGGTGCGGTCGTCGCGCTGACGGTTGACGGAAAAAGTTCCGCTCAGAGTGTCGAGCCAGCCCAGGCGTTGCTTTTCGTAGCGGGCGTAGAAGAAGTCGAGCACCTGCGGATCAAAGGCGTTGACCCGATCGCCGTTGCCGCCGTTCAGGCGGTCGTAGCGGCGCCCGTTGTGCTGCTCACTGCGCAGATAAGAGGCGCTGAGGTTGTGGCCGGGCGCGGGATTCCAGAAAAAGCGCGCGAAGCCCGCTCCCTGAGCGAAGCCCGTGTCTTGGAGTCGCTCGCCCAGTACACGCGAGGACAAGCCCAAGAAGCGATTGACGGCGGCGTGTGAGTCTTCTCCGTTGCCCGCATGCAAATCCTGCACACGCACCCCCGAAGCTCCGCCGAGCAAGCTCCAATTCTGAGTGCCGTAAAAAAGACGCAATTGGGCGCCGCCGACCAGATCCGCGCTGCGGAAGAAAGGAACGAGTTCGCCCTGAAAATGCCGCCCGCCGGCGGCTGGATAGGGACGCAGCGGGAGAACGTTCACCGTCCCGCCCAGGCTGTCACTGCCGTACTGCGCCGAACTCGGGCCACGCGCCACCTCGATTCGCTCGACAAAACTCGGGTCGAGAAGCGCGAAGTATTGATTGGGCCCCGCCCGGAACACGGAGTTGTTAAAGCGAACGCCGTCAACCAAGTGCAGCACCTGCTGGCCGGTGAGGCCGCGGACAATCACCGCGCCCTGATGGCCGCTGGTCTGCTGCACCTGTACGCCCACCTCTTCGCGCAGCGCCTGCGGAAGAATCACTGCCGGACGCTCTTCCAGCCGACCGCGGTTGATGACGTTCACCTGCACCGGCAGGTCGAAGGCGTTCGACACCTCGCCGCGTTCGGGCGTGACCGTAACCGTGGTGGTGACATTGCGCACGTTCAGAATGATCTCCAAGCGCTTGCCGCGCGGACTCGGCACCGTGAACGCCTGGCTCTGGGGCTGCATTCCGGGTGCCAGCGCGACCAGCTCGTAGACCCCGGCGGGCAGATTCGACAATTCGAAGCGTCCCTCTGAATCGGTTTCCGCCGAGCCGACGGGAATCTGTCCGGCGCTGAACACGGTCACTTGCGCGCCCGGCATCACGGCGCCGGTCGAATCGAGCACCCGCCCGCTCAACACCGACCCGGGCTCGGCCGGTAGTGCCAAGTTAGCAGGCAGAAGAAGGGCAACCAGCAGGACGGGAGCGACGGTGGTGATGCAGCCTGGAAGCATGAGTTCGGTAGTTGCAATATAGTTGCAACTAAGCCCTCGAGCCTAACCTCCCGCGAACTCGCTGTCAATATGGACGCCGCAGATTCTGTTGCAATTGGCTTGCAACCGTTGCAACAGCGGCTACACGGGCGCGGGGCGGCAAGAGGCTTACAGGAGAGCGGAGTTCAGCGGCGGCAGTCGGCGCAGTAGCCGCCCATTTCGAGGCGCGTGATCATAATGTGGAAGCGGCAATCGCCTTGCACCTGGGCCTTCAAACGCTCGAAGAGTTCGCTCTCGAACTCCATCACCTTGCCGCAACGCAAGCAGGTCATGTGCAGGTGGTCGCGCTGGGGATGGCGCTCATAGTAATGGCCGTCGCCGTGGACGTGCAGGAGATCGAGTTCGTCCACCAGGCCGTGCCGCTTGAGGAGCTTCAAGGTACGGTAGACGGTGACGCGGTCAATGGTTGAATCCATCTTGCGGGCCTTGCGCAGAATCATCCCCGCGTCGAGGTGTTTGTCGGCGGTCTCGATAACGCCCAAGATGACGCGGCGCTGCCGGGTCATGCGCACGCCGCGCGAGAGCAGCTCGGCTTGCAAGCGTCCCGGGGCTTCCGTTTTCGGCATCGGCATCGTATTTCTCCTGCAATCCTGTTGCACACAATACTAGCGGCCCGAGGGGACAAGCGTCAATATTAAAGCAGGGAAACCAGTCAATCGTCGGTGGGCTCGCCCGCTGTAACGACCGGGGCTTGCATCTGGGCAACGTAGGATTCGATTTCCTTCACCAGCTCGTCCACGATTTGCTCTTCGGGCACGCGGCGGACAGAAACGCCGTCGCGGTAGATAACTCCGTTGCCGCGGCCGCAGGCGACTCCCAGGTGGGCCGTGCGGGCTTCGCCCGGGCCGTTCACCGCGCAGCCCATCACCGCGACGTTAAGCGGTTCTTTGATGTGAGAGGTCTGCCGCTCGATTTCGTCCACGATCTTGAAGAGATCCACTTCCAGGCGGCCGCAGGTCGGGCAGGCAATTACGTTGATGCCGCGAGCGCGGATGTCGAGCGACTTGAGAATTTCGTAGGCGACGCGCACTTCTTCGCAGGGATCGGCAGCGAGCGAGACGCGGATGGTGTCGCCCAGGCCCTCGGCCAGCAGCATCCCCAGTCCCACGGAAGACTTGATGGTTCCAGCGAAGGCGGCGCCGGCTTCGGTGATGCCGAGATGAAACGGATACGGCACCTG
>JBOGNW010000285.1:0-9807 GCA_050747425.1 Candidatus Acidiferrales bacterium | reverse complement strand
CCACGCGGCGTCGCTGCGTCAGGGTTTCCCCCATTGCGCAATATTCCCCACTGCTGCCTCCCGTAGGAGTCTGGGCCGTGTCTCAGTCCCAGTGTGGCCGGTCGTCCTCTCAGACCGGCTACCGGTCGCAGCCTTGGTGAGCCGTTACCTCACCAACTAGCTGATCGGACGCGGACCCCTCCACGAGCACCCTTGCGGGCTTTCTTCCGATTCCGCTGCCGGAATCGGAACGTACGGGGTATTAGCCCCAGTTTCCCGGGGTTATGCCCCTCTCGTGGGCAGGTTGTCCACGCGTTACGCACCCGTTCGCCACGTCGAGCCGACCGTATTGCTACAACCGGCTCAACGTTCGACTTGCATGTGTTAAGCACGCCGCCAGCGTTCGCTCTGAGCCGGGATCAAACTCTCTTGCGAAAGTTCATCCCGCAATCCCCTGCCACCGACGACCTTGGGCCACCGTAGACCTGATGTAGGACATACGGGGTCAAGGCGCGGCGCGGGGGATTGCTTGGAATTTCTGGAACCCCGCCCCGAGGAATCGGGGCGAGGGGTCGCTCAACTCAAAAGTCAAACACTATTGAATGGGCTTCTCAACTTGTCAAAGAGCCTTCTCCCTTGAGTCCTCTCTTCGGGAGAACTTCCAGGTCCCGCCGGGCGGGATCGGGACACCAGCCCCCCTGCCTTCGGCAGGCAGGCCTAAATCCAGAGCCGGCAAAGAGAGATTTTAGGCGGCGCGCGCGAAAAAGTCAAGCGCTACCGGAGATTTAAGACTTCAGAGGGCCGGCTCGGCGACGGCGGCGGGCGCGGGAAAATCAAGCTTGCGGCGGAATTCACGCTGTAACAGCAGCAGATTGACGACCGCCTGCACCGCCACGGTAGCCACGGAGAGGTACCAGATCTCGCGAATGGAGAATCCCGGCTGCCGCGAGAGCACGACGGCGGGAATCGCAAACAAAAGCAGGCGCGAGGCCGAGCTGGCAAGCGACGGCCAGGTGTTGCCGAGGGCCTGAAACATGCTGGAGCTGGCGAAGACCAGACCCACAGCCAGGAAATTCCAAGAGATGATGCGGAGATACTCGCCGCCAAAGGCGACTACCTCGGCCTCCGGCGAGAAGAAGCGGATGAGAGTTTCCGGCGAAAGCTGGCAGAAGAGCGTGACGGCAATCATCAAAGCGCTGACGAGGGCGGCCGCGGAGCGGAACGTCTGGTGAACGCGCGGGGCCAGGCGGGCGCCGACGTTCTGGCCGGCGACGGCCGCGGCGGCGAAACTGACCGCCATGACGGGCAGGAAGAGAGATTGCATGACGCGGCCGCCGATGCCGAATCCGGCCTGGGCGGGGGCGCCGAAGCTGCGGATGATCCAGTAGACCATGCCGATGTAGACGCCCATCAGCGCAAACTCGCCGCCGGCCGGCAGCCCGATATTGATCATCTGACGCCAAATCTTCACCTGCGGCGACCACTGGCCGCACGCAAAGGAGACATAGCGCTCCAGCTTGAGAAAGTAAGCGGTGATGGCCGCGACACCGACGGCGATGGCGATGAGCGTGGCCAGGGAGGCGCCGGCTACACCGAGTGGGTGGTGCGTGCCCCAACCCAAGATGAGCACGGGCGCCAGCAGGATATTCAGCACCACGGTCAGGATCATCACAATCATGGTGGGTTTGACAATGCCGGTGCCGCGCAGGGCGGAGGCCATCGAGACCATGGCAAATTGCAGGCCCAGCACCGGCACGAACCAGAGCAAATAGTCGGCGGCGGCTTGGACGGTTTTGGCGTCGGCGCCCAGCCACTGGGAATAGGGCCAGCGAAAGAGGTAGCCCAAGACGACGACAACGCCGCCAACGATGAGCGCAAGGATGAACGATTGATTGAAGACGAGCTGAGCGCGAGCCTGGTCCTTCCTTCCCGCGGCATGCGAGATCAGGGTCGTGGTGCCGACGCCGAGCATTTGGGTGAGGGCGAGAACCACCAGCATCAGATTGCCAGCGAGCCCCACACCGGCGATGGCTTCTTTGCCCAAACGGGAGACGAAATAGAGGTCGACCAAGTAATAGAGAGTTTGAAAAACCATACTGACCGCCATGAAAGCGGAGAGCTCGAGGATATGCCTGGTGACCGAACCCTGGGTGAGGTCTTTCAATTCTGGGCGATACTCCTATTCTTTCCCCAACATCTTCAGCACGCGGTGGCGGAGATGCCCGAGGTTGCGGTTCAGGAAATGCTTGCGCTCGAGAAAAGGAATCACCGGCGGACGGCGGACGCCGAGCTTGCGCAGCTCACGGACCAGGCGGACATCGCGCTTGGTGTACTGCAACCCCACTTCGAGAGCTTCGACAGCGTCGGCTTTCTTCCCGGCTTTCAGGTAGACCTGGGCCAGGTTCAAATACCCTTCCACCAAATGGCGGTTCATCTGCAAGGCGGTGTGGCAGAGCTGGGCGGCCTCCTCGTGCTTCTTCTGCGCCAGCCCCACCAGCACACCCAGGTAGGAAACATAGAGCGGGTTCTTTTTGTCGAGCTCGACGGCGACCTTGAGTTTGTCGAGGGCTTTGCCGTAGTAGCCGTTGTGGAGATATTGGACGCCCGACTCGAACTCTTCTTCGCCGGCGCTTTTTGTCTTCGCCATTCAGCCCTCCAAGAAGTCCCGATGCTACGTCCGATCGCGCGCCGCGGCAAGAGTGCTACGGCCTCTGGGCCACAATCTCCGCCACGGTGTGCGTGACCGGCTCGGCTTCCTCCCAGTCGCTGCGCAGCACTCTCTCGCGATAATGTCGAATCCGCAACCCGCGCAGAGCGCCCTTCACCTCCGCGGGGGTCAGCGCGCTTAAAACCCAGAGGGGGCGCCGCGGGCGGCCCGGGTGGAAGCTGCCGCGCGGGCGCTCGCGCGGGCGCAAGAAAGTATTGCGCTCGCCGGGCATGGGTTTCCAGCCGGGGGCGCGCCGCGCTCGCTGGAACTTCGCGTCGCGGGTCAGCTTGACCAGCAGAAACAGCTGGCCGCCCGGCACTCGTCCCGACGAAGGAGGGGCCAGGGCCGTGCGCGCCTGCCGGAGCACGCGCAGCGCTGCCGAGCGCTTCACTTGATGCAACGCGCCGCTGATCACAATCACCTCATAGGGGCCGGCGAGCCGCGCGCGTGTGAAATCGTTGGCACGAGCGAGCAGCTTCACTCCGCGACGATGCGCTTCGCGACGCGCCTCGGCCACGTAACGGGCGTTAAGCTCCCATCCTTCGACCTCATAGCCTTGCTCGGCCAGCCAGAGGGCATTGCGGCCATAACCCATCCCGATATCAAGCGCCCTTCCCCGCGCGGCTCTGTCTCTACGCGTCAAGTTTCTTAGGAAGCGCCGCAGAATCGAGTCGGGCCGCCACGGGCACCGCGCATCCTCGTAGAAGTACCGCACCGCGCCCCCTAGCTGCCGCCGAGCGTGGCTTCGATGGCGGCCGAGATGTGCTGGGTCCAGCGCTCGACTTCGGCGTCGGTCTCGGCTTCCACCATCACCCGCGCCAGGGGCTCGGTGCCGGAGTAGCGTACCACCACGCGGCCGCGCTCGCCCAACGCCGCCTTGGCCTCGGCAATAGCTTGTTTGACCCGCGGCACTTTTTCGAAAGGGACCTTTTCGCGCACGCGCAGGTTGCGCAGCACCTGCGGGAAGACTTTCAGGTCGCTGGTCAGCTCGTCCAAGCCCTTGCCGGTCGCGCGCACCACGGCCAGCACCTTGAGGGCGGTCAGCAGGCCATCGCCGGCGGGCGAGTCGTCGAGAAAAATAATGTGCCCCGACTGCTCGCCGCCGAGATTGGCGCCGCGGCGCAGCATTTCTTCCAGCACGTAGCGGTCGCCGACAGCGGTGCGAACCAGCCCGAGGCCGTCGCGCTTCAAAGCCACCTCCAGGCCCAGGTTGGCCATCACCGTACCCACCACCACGCCGCCGCGGAGCGCGCCGTTCCGCTTCATCGCGCGCGCAGCCAGCAGCAGGATGCCATCGCCGTTGACGACGCGCCCGCTCGCAGCGGCGAACAGGGCGCGGTCGGCATCACCGTCAAAAGCTACTCCGAGGTCAGCGCCCGCCGCGGCCACTTTCTCGGCCATGACCTCCGGATGCAGGGCTCCGCAGCCCTCGTTGATGTTGCGGCCGTCGGGCTCGGAGTGAATGGCGGTCACCGCGGCATCCAAATCGCCGAAGAGCTGCGGGGCCACGCGGGTCGCGGCGCCGTTAGCGCAATCCACAACCAGGCGGAGGCCGCCGAGGCCCGCGGGCAGTTCGCGGCGTGTAGCCTGCTTGAGCGCCTCGAGGTATTCTTCGGCCAGGGTGAGGTCAATTGGCGGAACGAACGGCTCCGGGGTCTTCGTGGCGCCCAGCAGGCGCTCGATGCGTTCTTCGAGGCGCGCCTCGATGTCGTCGGGGAACTTCATCCCGCTCGAGGAAATCAGCTTGATGCCGTTGTCGCGGTAGGGATTGTGCGAGGCGCTCACCACGGCGCCGGCGGCGAAAGCTTTGACGCGCACCAGCCGGGCGACGCCGGGTGTGGGCAGGACGCCAGCGGAAACCGCGTCCACGCGCGCAGCGCGCAATCCCGCCGCCAGGTAGCTCGCCACCCAAGGAGAGGACTCACGCGTGTCCTTGGCGAGCAAGACTGACCCGCGGGCGCCGCTCTCCCGCAGAAACTCGCCCACGACGCGCCCCACGGCAAATATGGTGCGGGCGTCGAGAGGCGGCTCGCCCGCCACGCCGCGAATGCCATCGGTGCCGAAGAGCTTCGCCATCCTTGGTTAGTACTGCGGTGGCTTTTCAACCGCCTTGCGCTTGCCGACGAAGGTGCCGTTGGGTTGATAGGCTACTAGCTCGGTCACTTTTCCGGAGTCGTCTTTGTGGAACTCGATGCTGAAGCCGGTCAGGCCTTTGAGATCGAAGAGCAGGCCGCGCTGGGGCAGCAGCTCATAGGGCGGCTGGCCGGGCACGATGAACATCAGCGTGTTTTCGCCTTTGAGGGTGACGGTTACGGTGGTGGCGCCGAGCTCGTAGTCCCCCGCCAGCGGCTCGAGAAAACTCCGCTCGCGCATGCGTCGGTCAGGCAGGCGGCGAAAAGCGATGGCGGGAGTGTTAGGCTCGAGCGCCACGTTGAGCGAATCGATGTCGCCATTGACACTGGTCGAGAACAGCACTTTCATCTTCTCCAGCGGGTTCAGAGGGTCTTCCTTGACTTCAAAGACGTCGTAATGGAAGTGCTGGAGCGGCGAGGGAAAATTGTTGTAAGTCAGTTCCAGCCCGCCGTCCTTGAGGGCGACGGTGGCGATGCCGTAGCCTGGGTGCTCGTACTCGCCGGCGTAGTCGGCGATCGCATGCGAGAGCGTGGTGCCCTCTCGGCGCGGCGTGTAGCCTTTCTTCTTAGCTTCTTCTTCCGACTCCTCTCCTTTGCGCTCCATTTCCTTGAAGCGCCCCTCCCAATCCACGGGCTGGAGGCCGAGCAGCCGGTCGTAAATGTTGTAGGCGAGTACGCTGGTGGCCAAGTGGCTGCCCAGGTTGGTTAGAACGACGGCGCCGATTTTCTCCTGGGGCATAAAGGTGAGCAACGCCAGGAAGCCGTCAATGGCGCCGCCGTGGGCCACCGTCTTGAGGCCCCGGTAGGTGCCGATGGTGAAGGCCATGCCGTAGCTCGAATGCCCGACTTCTTTAAAGCGCAGCCAGCCGGGAATCACCATCTGTGGGCTCTGCATCTGCGTACTGTTGTTGTCGGAAAGGAGTCGCTGCTCGCCGAGCTGGCCGCCGTTCGAATGCATCAGCAGGTAGCGGCTCATTGCGTCGGCCGAGGAGTTGATGGAGCCCGCGGGGGCGATTTCGTCAATCACGCGGAAGGGCACGAGCTTGACCTCTTCCTTCACTTTCTCGTAGGGCTGGGCGAAATCGGGGCTTTTTTCCGAGTCACGCACGGAAAAGTTGGAGCTGGTCATGGCGAGCGGCTGAAAGATGCGCCGACGCACAAAGTCTTCCCAGCTCATGCCCGCCCGTTGTCCCACCAGATAGCCAGCGGTCATGAACATCAGATTGTTGTACTGGTAGGTGCTGCGGAAATCCTTGCTGGGCTCGAGATAGCGCAGCCGCTCGACCATCTCGCGGCGGGTGAAGCCGGCGTTGTACCAGAGCAGGTCGTGCCGGGGCAGCCCGGAGCGGTGGGTCACCAGGTCGCGCGGCGTCATGCGCTCGCTAGCCACAGGATCGTTCAGGCGAAACTCGGGCAGGAACTCGCGCACCGGGCGGTCCCACTCCAGCTTGCCTTCGTCCACCAGCATCCCCATGGCGGTCACGGTGAACGACTTGGTGATGGAGCCGATGGCAAACAAGGTTTGCGGGGTAACCGGCAATTGCTTTTCCACGTCGCGGTAGCCGTAGCCCTTGAGGAGAATCACCTGGCCGTCTTTGACGATGGCGACCGCCACGCCCGGCACCTTCCAGGCTTTCATCACCTCGGCGACGAAGGCGTCGAAGCCTTCGAGCGCGTCCTTCTCGACCGCCGCGGCCGCCGGGCGTGTTTTAGCGGGCGGCGCCGCCCAGCTTTCGTGTGCAGCGCCCAGGGCCAGCAGCGCCGCCAAGCCTGCGATGAAAATGGCTCTCGTTATCCTGTGCATACGTCCTCCTTCTGTCGATCTACAGCTAAGTCGGATGGCGAACCCCCAAACGCGCTGTCTAGCGCGGCGCCAGCTCCAGCCAGATCACTTCTGGCAGGATGCGCACGATCTCGATCCCCGAGGGGACCTCGACATTCTCGGCCGACAGGTGCAGCGTGATCTTGCCGGGTGTGGCCTCGCGCAAGTCCACCACGACGGCGATTTGCTCGGGCGCCAGCCGGCGCAGCCGGTTCTCCGGCCCGCGCAATTGCAGATGCACCCGAGTCGAAAACCCGCCCACTACCTGCAAGTTGGCCGGCAGGTTGTGGAGCTCAATGGGGACCGAAACGCTGATGTCGGCCACCGGGGTGTAAGTGACCGCCGACCACAAGGCATAGGCTAGGCCCAGCGAAAGCAGTTTGAGCCACCAGTTGCCCAGGAACGCTTTTCGCAGCCAGTCCATCGCGCTAGCTCGCGCGCCCGGAAACCGGCAGGCGGGGCGCGCCCGGCTGTAGCAAGCGCCGCAGGCGCTCGCGCAGTTGATCGGGGGTCAGATTCAAATCCACCGCCCCGGCGCTCATCACGCCCAGGGCGCCGGTCTCTTCGCTCGCCACGATGGCGATGGCGTCCGATTCTTCCGTTACGCCGATGGCGGCGCGGTGGCGCGTGCCGAGGTGCGCGGAGAGCAGCGGGTTGAGTGACAGCGGCAGGAAGCAGGAGGCGGCCACCACGCGGTCTTTCTGCACGATGGCGGCGCCGTCGTGCAAAGGTGACTCGGGGCGGAAAATGCTCACCAGCAAGTCGTAGCTCAGCAGAGCGTCGAGCCCGATGCCGCTCTCGATGTAAGTGCGCAGGCTGATGTCGCGCTCGAGCACGACGAGGGCGCCGATTTTGTGCTGGGAAAAATAACTGACGGCCAGCACGATATCGTCGTAGGAGTCGCTGCGCTCGTCCGCCCCGAACGCCCCCAGCCAGGGCACGCGCCCCAGACGGGCTAGCTCCCGACGGATTTCCCCCTGGTAGACCACCAGTAGGGCAAAAACTACAAAGTAGGTCACAGGACTGGCCAGCAGCCACCGCAGCGCCTCCAGCCGCCCCCACTCAGCGGCGTGATACAACCCCAGCAGCCCTACGGCGGCGAACAGCATGGGCAGGGCACGCGTGTCTCGGATGAGTTTCAGGAAGTAGTAGATCAGCGTCGCCAGAATCAGGACATCGGCAACGCCCAACCAATTTACGACGGCGGCCAGCACGAGCCCTCCCCGCGACCTGCGCCTTGCCTGCGCTTTATACCGTGCGGCTGCCCCGCGCGCAAGCCAACTCGCGTGAACTCTTCAGCGGCTGCCGAGGAGAGCGTCGGCGACGCGGGCCACCTGCACCATTTCCGGCACGTCGTGGACGCGCACGATGTGCGCCCCGCCCAGAATGGCGGCGGTTACGGTGGCGGCGGTCCCTAGCAGACGCTTGTCCGCCGGGGCGTTATCAAGCACTTTGCCGATAAAACTTTTGCGTGAGGTGCCAATCAGCACCGGCAACTTGAAGCTCTCCAGCCGCCGCAGCTCGCGCACGATTTCGTAGTTCTGCTCGGCGGTTTTACCGAAGCCGATGCCGGGATCAATCAGCAGTTGCGACCGCCGCACGCCCGCGCGCAGCGCCCGCGCCACTGACCAGCGCAACCCTCGCTCCAGCTCCCGCCAGATGTTCGTCGCCGGAGGAATCTTCTGCATCGTTTCCGGCGTGCCGCGGATATGCATCAAGGCCAAGGGCACGTGGTAGCGCCTGGCCACGCTGGCCACCTCCGGGTCGGCGCGCAGGCCGCTGGTGTCGTTGATCATCTGGGCGCCCGCTTCGAGCGCGGCGGCGGCGACTTCCGCTTTGGTGGTGTCGACAGAAATCGGGATGCGCAAACGCTTCTTCAGCCTGCGCAGCACGGGCAGCAGGCGCGCCAGCTCTTCGCGCGCGGAAATCGGCTGCGCGCCCGGCCGGGCCGACTCCGCCCCGATGTCAATCAAGTCGGCGCCGGCCCGCTGCATTTCGAGCGCGTGAGCGACGGCTTTGCGCGGATGGAAATAGAGCCCGGCGTCGCTGAAGGAATCCGGCGTGACGTTGAGCACGCCCATTACCAGGGTGCGCTCGCCCAGCCTCAACAGGGTCGAAGGCAAGCGCAGAGCAAATGTCCGCCGCACGCCTCTACCTCGCTTTCGCGCCGGGTCGCGTCCGATTGACACTCCCGCGACCCCAGAGTACCATCCCGCCTTTCTTCCTGCCCTACTCTAGCGCACGCCGGAAAAGTTTGGCGAGAGGGGAACCACGATGCTGAAGAAAGCCCTGATCGTCACCGTAGCCCTCATCGGCGCCTTGACCTTCTTTCTACCGCTGGTGCGTGTGCGCGCGCCGCTGGTGGGTGAGCAGAGAATTTCCGGCTGGGATGCCGTCAAGCAAGCTCAGCAAAAAAAGAAGCGCAATGATCTCAGCCTGGACGAAACCCTGAACCGGCTCCAGGCGGGCGTGCTGCAACAGAAACGGCAGCAAGCGCCGCTGGCCCTCCGCCAGGCCGAAGCCCTGCCTTACACCCTGCCCGCGGCTTATGTGTCGCTGGTGCTCACCGGTGTCCTGGCCGCTCTGAGCGCCGTGCGTGGCGTGCAAGTGAGCGGAGTGCTGGGTTTTCTGGCCGGCGCCTTTTCGCTGGCGTCCGTCTTCTGGCTGAATATCGGAATCAAACAGATGGTTGGGGGCGGCAGCGCAGGCCATAGCCCGTTGGGCGCGCTGCGCCGCAGCGTAGCGCAGCAGGTCGAAGTCAGCCCCGAGATCGGCCTTTATCTGCTGGTGGCCACTCTGACGGCTTTGCTGCTGGCGAGTTTCCTGCCGGGTGTCCTTCCGCAGCGCCGAAGCTCCGCCCCGCCTGGCGGGGCGTCCCGGAAATAGAAAAGAAGGAACTCGCGCGGTCGATCAGTCGAGGTCGATGGGGCGGATGGGCTTAGTAATGGGCTCGTCTTTGGCCTTCTCGAACGACTCCTGAAACTTCCGCTCCAACAATTTGGAGCGATCCTTCTGCGCGTCCATCTGCTGGCGGAACAGTTCGGCGCGCTTGCGCTCGGCGTCGCTCAGTCCTTTGAGCTGTTCGTCAAAGTCGTAGCTCTGCTGGGGCGGGGGCTCGTGCGACAGCACGGCGCCCAGCTCGGTGTCCACCGTGAGTTTGGCCCCGC
>JBOGNW010000284.1:0-6808 GCA_050747425.1 Candidatus Acidiferrales bacterium | reverse complement strand
GTGGACGTCGGCGTCCGTGGGGGCGAGCTCCGTTGCTTTCCCAAACACCTCCAGCGCCGCCTCGGCCTCGCCCATGTTCTTGTACAACAGTCCGAGGTTGTACCAGGCGCGGGTGTTTTGCGGGTCTTGCTGAGCGATTTCAAGCAGTATCTCCCGCGCCAGTTGGTAGCGCTGAAGATTCAGCAGGGCAATCCCTTGATTGAGCCGGGCCACGTCCAAAGAGGGATTCATCTTAAAGGCGCGCTCGAAAAGCTCCAGCGCTTGCTCGGTGCGCTGCTGGTTCATGTAGGCGACGCCGAGATTGTTCCAGCGAACGCTTTCGTCCGCCGTTGGCGGCTCCGGCAGATGGGAGGCGGCGAGCGACAAAGCGGCCAGGGCCATCGCCACCAGCGCCCAGCGGAAGCGCGACACGGCTTTCTCCTGCTGCCTACTTCTTCTCAAAAGGGTGGCGAGCCACGAGGCCTCGCCCTTCCTCGATACGGATTGTTTGCCCGGCGGCCACGTCGCGCAACCGGTCCACTTGCCCGCTCGGCCAGCGGACTTCCAGGCTGTCGGCCTGGGTGCGGGCCCCGAGGCCGAAAGTGAGCACCAGCTCGCTCTGGGAGAGGTAGCTCGAGCCGCTGCGCAGCATCTGCCACTGTTTTTCGCCGCCGACCACGACGGTCACCACGGCGCCGAGCCCGTCGCGGTTGGAGCGCGTTCCGACCAGGCGCACGCGGAGGCTCTGATTGGTAACGCCGTCGTTGCGAAACAGAACGGCCGGCCCGCCGTTGGTGGTGACGAGCAGGTCGAGGTCGCCGTCGTTGTCAATGTCGCCGTAGGCCGCTCCGCGCGCCACGCGGGCCGCGGGAAAATCCGAGCCGAGCGAAGCCGTTACTTCCTGAAATTTTCCGCGCTGGTTGCGGAAGAGATGGGGCGGCTGGGCGTAGCGGACGCGGCTCTGCACGCGCTCGATTTCGTTTTCGATATGGCCGTTGGCAACGAAGATATCGAGCCAGCCGTCGAGATCGTAGTCAAAGAAAAAGCAGCCGAAGCCCAGGGTGAGGAGAGTGGCGCGGCCCACCTCGGAGCGCGGGGCATCGTCCACAAACAGGCCGGTCCCTTCGTTGTGGTACAGCCCCATCATTTCGTTGGAGAAGTGGCTGACGATGATGCTGGGATAGCCCGAGCGGTCGTAATCGGCGGCATCCACGCCCATGCCGGCCCGCGCCACTCCTTGCTCGCTGAAGGCCACGCCGGCCAGGACGCCCTTTTCCACAAAGGTGGCGTCGCCGTTGTTGTGATAGAGCTTGTCGGGCTCGGTGTCGTTGGCTAGGAACAGGTCGGGCCAGCCGTCCTGGTTGTAGTCGAGCACCGCCACGCCCAAGCCCTTGGAGGTGGGGTCGAGAAGCCCTGCCCCCTGGGTGGTATCTTCAAAGGTGCCGTCGCCGCGATTGCGCCACAAGCGCGCCGAAGCACCGGGGTAAGACTCCGGCGTGCAATAGGATTTGTTGGTGCCGTCCAGAGTGCAGCGAATGTCCTTTTCCACCGACCACTGCACATAGTTGGCGACAAAAAGGTCGAGGCGGGCGTCGCGGTCGTAGTCCACCCAGGCAGCGCTGGTGCTGAACTCCTTGGGGCCCCAGAGGCCGGCGGCGCGGGTGACGTCGGTAAAGGTGCCCTTGCCGGTGTTGCGGAAGAGATGGCTCTGGCCGAGCGCGGTGACGAAGAGGTCATCGAAGCCGTCGTTGTCGAAGTCGCCCACCGCGGCGCCCATGCCGTAGAGCTCGATGCTCAAGCCGGCCCGCCGGGTTACGTCCGTAAAGGTTCCGTTGCGGTTGTTGCGATAGAGCGCCGGCGTGGAGCGGCGCCCGCGATGGCCGGGCCAGGCTTGGCCGTTAACGAGAAAGATGTCCTGCCAGCCGTCGTTATCGAAATCGAGGAAAGCACAGCCGGGGCCCATGGTTTCGGGCAGATACTTGCGGCCGAAAGCGCCATTGGTGTGATGGAAGCGCAGCCCCGCCGCCTGAGTGGCGTCGCGGAGCTGGATTGCGGAAGGAGGCGTCTGGCCGCTCAGGCCGAGGAGGCCCAAGGCGAGAAGGCAGAGGAGAGAAAAGCCCGTGGTGCCAAGCGCGCGCATCAATCGGTTGTTCCGGCAGTTTTTCGCGTGCCAGCAGAAACACGGTAGGGTAGCGGCTTCCCCTTCAGTTTGTCGAGAGAAACGGAGGCGTGCTCGTGGATGGTCTGGCGCTCGTTGTTGTCTTCGGGATTCAGACGGCGGTAGGGGCCGGTAATCGTCTGCGCCGCCTCGTCGGCCTTGAAGCGCAAGTAGCGTTTCTCGTGCTGGCGGGCCAGCTCTTCCTGGCCCAGGCCGTTGTAACAAAGCATGAGATTGTAGTGGGCTTGCAAGTCTTCGGGATCGATGGCTAACACGCGCTGGAATTCCTCCACCGCCTCGGGGTAGCGCCGGTCGAGGAAGAGGATCCGCCCGATTTCGTTGCGCACCACGCGGTCGCGGGGGTACTGGTCGGCCACCTGGCGAAGATGCTCGAGCGCTTCTTCGTAGCGGCCTTCACCCCGCAAAACTTTGGCGTAAAAGAAGTGAGCGCGAGCGAGGCGTGGGCTGAGCGAGAGCGCGCGCTCCAGCACTTCGCGGGCCCCGGGGAGATTCCCTTCCTGCACGCGCACGCGGCCGATGTTGACCCAGCCGTCGGGATTCTTGGGGTCAGCCTCGGTGGCCTTGAGGAAAGCTGCCTCGGCGCCGCGCAGATCGCCTTGCAGGAACAGCCCGATGCCGTAGTCATTCCAACGCGACCAGTCGTCAGCCGTCAGCACCGCGTGCGGCTCCGGGGCCTGGGCCCCGCGCGGGGCGACGCGCAGCTCCACGTCGTCCTGGGCAAGGGTGATGATGGGCAAGTCGGGAATCTGCTTGAGCTTGCCGGAGACCTTGGAGGTATCGCCAGTGAACACCCAGCGGCCGTCGTCGTAATCAGGGGTAACGTCGGGGTTGATGTGACTGGGGTCGCGCGCGCCGGCAAAGGAAAACTGCGTGTTCCACCAACTGAATTTTCGATAGTGCAACTGTGCTTGCAGTTTAATTTTCTCACCGGCAGTTGACGGAACTGTGAGGCGATAGTGCACGGTGTCCGCTGCCCCCGGCGGGATGAGCCGCACGTAGACTACCGCGCGCGCCGCCCAAGCGTTGCGCTTGTTGATGGGGTTGCCGCGCGCGTCAACCAGCAAGGAGCGGTAGAAGTGCGCTCCTTTCTCCACCGGCCCTTTGCCGTCGTCCTCTACTCGTCCACTCCAGAAGAGCACTTGCCCTTTCTCATCTGTGGCCTTCAGCTCCAGCCAGACGTCGAAGGCGTCCACGGTTCCCCCGGGGAAGAAGTGGCCGACTTTGCGAGTGCGAACCACGACGTCCACCCTCAGGGTGTCGCCGCGACGTACAACGGCTTGCGCACGGTCGAGCGGAGCGGTGACGGGAAGCGCTTCTCGCGCCGCGGCCGGGGCGGCCAAGCTCTCGGCTTCTTCACCGACGGCGAAGGTGGTGGCCAGCTCGCGAGGCCGCAGCTCGCCGGAGGCGACGGGCGCCAGGGCCGGCGATAGGGCGAAGATGTCGACACTGACGATGTTGTCGCGGAGGAATTTTTCGGTGACGTCGAACTGCGCCGGGTCCTGGTTGGCGGTGGGGAGGGCGGTGTTGGCGGCCGGGAAGCGGTGCGAATGAACCATGCCCTTGATATTCCCCAGGTCATTGGCGGGCACCAGCGGCATGTGGCAATCAGAGCACTTTTGCGGGCGGGGCGGATAGTAAAAGGAGCGCGCGCCCTGCCCGGAGACGGCGCTCGCCTGCCAGTTGTCGTACTCGTTGAAGCCGCGGATCCAGCGGTAATGGTTTACAGGGACATCGAGGTGAACTTTGTGGCAGGTGGAGCAGAAGTCGGCGGTCTGGTTCCGCACAAAAGGCTTGAGGAAAGTGCGGCGATGAGGCTCGGGGTTGACCTTGACCAAAAAGTCGTGCAGGGCGCGCAGGAAGCGGTTGTCGCTGGTCGCCAGGTCGTGCAGGGCGGGGTATTCGAGCACATAGTCGCCCTGGCCCATGGTGCTTTTGACGGCCACGATGGAATGGCACATCACGCAGCCCAGGCCGGCGTGGGCTTCCTCGCGGTCGATGATTTCTTTGATGGGAGTGTCCATCATGCCGCTGAAGAGCACGGCCGGATCGTGGCAGCCGCCGCACCACTTGGAGGCCTTTACACCGGCTACGTCCTGCATGTACTCGATGCTCTTGCGGTACCACTGATTGTTGAAAGAGGAAAAGCGGTGGGCGGAGCTCGACCACTGCTCGTAGATGGCCGGGTGGCAGCGCTGGCAGGCCTGCGACTGCATGAAGAAGCGGGCAGGGATTTTCCCGCCGTGCACGGTTTGCGCTGAGCTGGGGAAGAAAGGCCCGGCGGGGCCGTCGCCTTCGCCATCCATACTGACCGGTGGGATGGTCGGGTTGCGAATGGGATAGCGGCGCTGCCAGCGGACCTCGCGCAAGGCCCAGGCGGCGGATGAAAGTCCGACGAAGGTAACCAGCAGAACGACGTAAACGGCAAGCCGCCGGGAGGCGAACCAGCCGCGCGCCTGCACCCACTCAGCCAGGAGGATGATGGCGCCGACCATGCTTGCCGCGATGTGCGCGTAGAGCCAGCCCTGATAGGGGCGCGGCGTACCGGTGAAGATCAGCGCCACACCGATAACGGCGCCCACCCCCAGCATCCGCCAACCCAGACGAGCGGCCGAGGAATCGGCAGGAAGGCGTTGCCATAGGCGGGGAAGCAGAAGCGCCGCCAAGGTTGTGCCAGCGGCCAGGTGGAGAAGAACCAGGGTAGCGTAGAAAGGTGTGGCAGCGGGGAAGGTGTAGAGATACCCGCCCGAAAGAGCCAGCAAAACGACGAGACGGGCGAGCCAACGTTTCATCGAGCAGTCGAAACCTGCGCTAACAATTATATACGAAGCGAGAAACGTTTTTAGGTGGTCAGGCTCCGGCTCAGAGGCGGTTCCTGCCAGCCGCCGCACTCGCGCTCGACCCACGCCGCCACGCGCAGCACGATTTCTTCTTCGAACGGCCGCCCGACAATCTGGACGCCAATCGGCAGCCCCTCGGGCGAGCGTCCGACAGGAACGACCGCGCCGGGATTTCCTAGGAGATTGAACCACTGCGTGTAGCTCATCGCATCGAGGTAGGCGACACTTTGCCCGTCCACCTGCCAGCGGCGCTCGCCGTGTTTGAACGCGGGAACGGCGCAAGCTGGGCATAGCAGCACAGGGAACCGTTCCATCTCGGTCAGGAGTTGAAGGCGAAGTTCGTCGCGCGCCATCCAGGCGCTCATCAAGGTTTCGGCGGTGAGGGGAGGCTCAGCTGCCGCTATCGCCATCACTGCCCGGAGTACGGGATGGAGCTCGGCTTCGCGGCCGGCTACCAGCGGACCCAAAACCATAGCGCCCCCGAGAACAAAAAGTTTCCACCACGCCTGCCGCGCTGGCTCTAGGACTGAGGGGCGGAAGGGCGAGACCTGGAAGCCCGCGCGTTGGAGAGCCTCTGCGGCCGCTCGCACCGCCGCCCGCGTTTCCGGCGTGACGGGGGTGCGGGCGTCGTCTTCAAAAAAACCGATGTTATAACGCTTACAAACGTCGTCGGAAGCGCGGCTAAAAGGGACGGGGGCGGAGGAGGTATCGCCCTTGTCGGGCCCGGCCATAACCTCGAGCAGCAGCTCGAGGTCGGCGACGGTGCGCGCCAGGGGCCCGACGACGCCGAGGAAGGCGAAGGGGCCGGTATTGGGCGGGAAGTGGCCGGTGCCGGGGATGCGGCCGGGAGTGGGTTTCAATCCGCAGATGCCGCTGAAGTGGGCGGGCACGCGGATGGAGCCGCCGCCGTCGCTGCCCACGCCGCCGGCCGAGCAGCAGGCGGCGATGGCCGCCGCTTCGCCACCGCTCGAGCCGCCCGGGGTGCGCTCGAGGTCCCAGGGGCTGCGGGTCTTGCCGTAGAGGAGGTTGTCGGTTTCGTAGGCCATCAGCATATCGGGCACGTTGGTGTTGCCCAGGATAATGGCGCCAGCGGCGCGCAGGCGCGCGACCAGAGGGGCGTCGGCGGCGGCGACGTAGCCGGCTCGCAGCTTGGAGCCGGCTTCACAGGGGAGCCCCGCTACATCGATACAGCTTTTGATGCTTACCGGTACGCCGTGCAGCGGGCCGAGAGGCTGGCCGCGCGCCACGGTTGCTTCGGCCGCCCGAGCTTCTTCGCGCGCCTTCTCGCCGCGGAGGGTGACGAAAGCGTTGAGGCGCGGATTGAGCTGCTCGATGCGCTGGAGGTGGGCCTCGACCAGCTCGACGGGCGAGAGTTTCTTCTCCCGAATGGCGGCGGCCATGGCCCGGGCGGACAGCCGGGTGGGGGAGTCCATAGGCGTTGCCTCCTGCGGGGCTTTGAGTCTATCACGCACCGGCCAGGGAGCTAGGGTCGGCGGAGGTTCTGGAAGGCGGTGGAATATGGCGAGGCGCTGTTTACCCCCCGCCGTCTAAGAAGCGGTAGCCCGAGCGGCGGCCTGCCACACGATTGCCTATTGCAGAAGGGCCATTGCTCTCTCTTGGCTCTCTTCAATCGCGACCTCAATTGCTCGTTTGCCTTTTTCGAGCGCCGACGCCGCCTGTTTCCGGGCGGCATGGGACTGTTGGACTAGTAAGGCGATCTGGGCACGCCTCTCTGCGGGAATATCTGGTACAAGGATGTTTCTGAGAGAATGCGAAGGAATCGCTGCGAGGATCGTACCGGATGCCTCACATC
>JBOGNW010000283.1:0-4771 GCA_050747425.1 Candidatus Acidiferrales bacterium | reverse complement strand
GCGCCTGGTTGGTGCAGATGTTCGAGGTGGCTTTTTCGCGGCGGATGTGTTGCTCGCGGGTCGCCAGCGTCAGCACAAAGCCCCGCCGGCCGTCGCGGTCAGTGGTCTGGCCGGCGAGCCGCCCGGGAAGGCTGCGAACGAATTTTTCCTTGGTGGCTATGACGCCGGCGTAAGGCCCGCCGTAGCTCGGCGGGAGACCCAGCGGCTGTGCCTCTAGCGCCACAATGTCGGCCTCAGCGGGCGGCTTGACCAAGCCAAGAGAAACGGGCTCGGTGATGGCCACGATGAGAAGTGCTCCGTGGCGGTGAGCCTGCGCGGCGGCCGCGGGGATATCTTCGAGGCAGCCGAAGAAGTTGGGCGACTGAACCGCGACCGCGGCTGCGCGCTCGTCGCACATCTTCGCCAGGGCGGCGGTGTCCACGCTCCCGTCCGCCGCGGAGGGAATTTCGACGACTTCAATTTTCTGGCCTTCGAGGTAGGTGCGTAGGACGTCGCGATACTCGGGGTGGACGCTCTGCGCCACGAGCACGCGCGAGCGGCCCGTGAGGCGAACGGCCATCAGCACCGCCTCGGCCAGCGCGGTCGAGCCGTCGTACATAGAGGCGTTGGCGACCTCCTGGCCGGTCAACTGGCAGAGCAGTGTCTGAAACTCAAAAATCGCTTGCAGCGTGCCCTGAGAAATTTCGGCCTGGTAGGGCGTGTAGGCGGTGAAAAACTCGCCGCGCGAAATCAGCGCGTCCACCACCACGGGCCGGAAGTGGTCGTAGACGCCCGCCCCGACAAGCTTCAGGTAGTCGGCGGCGTTCTCGCGGGCGCGCTCGCGAAAAAGCTCCAGGATTTCGGGCTCCGAGAGTGCAGGCGGAAGGTTCAGCGGTTGCTTCAACCGCACCGCCGCCGGGATAGACTCAAAGAGCTGCTCCGCGGAGGAAAGCCCGAGCGACCTGAGCATGGCCTGCCGGTCGCCGGCCGACTTGGGCAGGTAGCGCATTTAGCTCTCCGCCTCCTCCGAGGCTTGGACGAACGCCTCGTAGTCTTTGGCGGAGAGCAGCGCCTTGAGGTCAGTGGGATTACTGAGGCGAATCTTGATCAGCCAGCCGGCCTGATGCGGGGATTGATTGAGCAGGGCGGGGTTGTCGGCGAGGGCGGTGTTGATTTCCACTACCTCACCGCCCGCCGGGCTGAAGAGGTCGGAAACAGCTTTGACCGATTCGACGGTGCCGAACGATTCCATGGCAGCGAGCTTACGGCCGACTTTCGGCAGCTCGACAAAGACAATGTCCCCCAGCTTTTCCTGGGCGTGATGAGTGATACCCACGATCCCCAGGCTGCCCTGCACGTCAATCCACTCGTGCTCTTTCGTATAGCGATAGTTTTCGGCGTACATTCGTGCCCTTTCTAGTGTAGCCGCTTGTAGAACGGTGTCGGCGCCACTTCCGCCTCCACAAGCTGGCCGCGAATCCCGATGGCGATGCGCGTCCCGGGCGCTCGCGCTGCCACCGGCACATACGCCAGGCCGATGTTTTTCTGCAGGAAGGGCGCGGGAGAGCCGCTCGTGACCCGGCCGGCCTCGCGTCCTTCAATGAAAAGCGGGTAAGCGTCGCGGGCAATCCCGCGGCCGCGCATCTCGAAACCAACCAGTGTCCGCTCGACGCCGCGCGCCTTCTGCTCGGCGAGAGCCGCGCGCCCGGTGAACTCGCCTTTGTCCAGTTTGCAAATCCAGCCGAGATTGGCTTCCCACACTGTGGTGGTGTCATCAATCTCGTGCCCGTAAAGGGCGTAGCTGGCTTCCAGGCGCAGGGTGTTGCGAGCGCCGAGGCCAGCAGGCTCAAGAGCATCCGCGCGTCCGGCTTCGAGCAACGCGTTCCACACTTTTTCCGAGTGCTCGGGGTCGAAGTAGAACTCGAAGCCGTCTTCGCCCGTATAACCCGTGCGAGCGATGAGGCACTTTACCCCTGCGACCTCGCCGAAGCTGAAACGATAGTTGCGCAGGCTGGAGAGATCAACCGTTGTCAGCCGGGCCAGGATGGCCGCGGCCTTGGGGCCTTGCAGCGCGAGCTGGGTGTAGTGGTCGCCGGTGTCTTCGACCGCAGCCTGAAAGCGGTTGTGAGCGCGGATGTGCGCGAAATCCTTTTCCCGATTGGCGGCGTTCACGCAGAAGAGGTAGTGAGTGTCAGAAAGCTTGTGGACCACGATGTCGTCCACGAAGGTGCCGCGCTCGGTCAGCAGGGCGGAGTACTGCGCCTGCCCGACCGCGAGCTTCGAAGCGTCGTTGCACGTCACCTGCTGGACACAGGCCAGCGCTTCGGTGCCACGGACTTCGATTTCGCCCATATGGCTGACGTCGAACAGCCCCGCCGCCTGCCGCACCGCCAGATGCTCGCTGATAATACCGCGGTACTCCACCGGCATGTCCCAGCCGGCAAAGTTGACCATCTTGGCGCCCCGCGCCCGGTGGGCCGCATTCAAAGCAGTCTTGCGCAGGGTAACGGTGGTCCCGGTGGTCAAAGATTCCTCGCAGGATAAAGCGAACTGGCAACGCTAGCATACGCTCCCCAGGGGGTCAAGAATGCCCCCGGAGCCTCACTTGACGCGCTCGGGGCGCTCCTGTAAGCTAATTCGGAGGTCACAAAAGGGGGCCGCCACCCGCCTCCCACCACTGGATGAGACGCACGGTAAAGATCACCACCGACATCGAGCCCCTGTTCGGCACCCTCGACGAAAACCTCAAGCGCTTCGAAGCCGTCCTGAAGGTCTCGACGCACCTGAACGACGACAGCCTGGAGCTTGAGGGCGAGCCTGAGCAGGTGGAGCGCGCCGAGCGCTTTCTGCGCGACTACATGGCGCTGGTGAAGGAAGGTCACCGGCTCGACAACGGGGAAGTGCAGGCGCTGCTGCGCGTTTTCGAGCAGGACTCGAGGGTCTCGGTGCGCGAGCTGATGGAAGCGCCGCGCCCCAAGCTCTTCGGCCGCAAGGCCGTCTCTCCCAAGAGCCCCAACCAGCGCGCCTACCTCGAAGCCATCCAAACCCACGACATGGTGTTCACCATCGGGCCCGGCGGCACGGGGAAAACTTATCTGGCGGTGGCCATGGCGGTTTCGGCGCTGCTGAGCAAAGCTGTCGACCGTATCATTCTGGTGCGGCCGGCGGTCGAAGCGGGCGAACGGCTGGGCTACCTTCCCGGCACGGTGCAAGAAAAAGTCGACCCGTACATGCGGCCTCTGTACGACGCGCTCTACGACCTCTTGGAAGCCGATAAGCTGGCGCGCTTGCTGGAAAAGGGCGTCATCGAAGTCGCCCCGCTGGCTTTCATGCGCGGGCGCACCCTGAACAGCTCCTTCGTCATTCTCGACGAGGCCCAAAACACCACCAGCGAGCAGATGAAAATGTTCCTCACCCGCCTCGGCTTCAATTCCAAAGCGGTCATCACCGGCGACATCACTCAGATTGACCTGCCGGCCACGCGTCGCTCCGGGTTGATCGAAGCCCTCGACGTCGTCGGCTCCATCGGCGAGATCGCCATCGTGCGCTTCAATGAGCGCGACGTCGTCCGCCATAACCTGGTGCAGCAGATCATCAAAGCCTACGAAACCTACGAAAACGAGCAGGGGACGTCCCGAAGCCTCGGGACGCCCGCCAGCAAGGGAGCCGAGGACTGAAGCTCGGCCGTCGCATGATACTCAATCGCCAGCGTCGCCGTTCCGTGGTTCTCGCGCCCTTGCAAGAGTTCACTCGGCAACTGACGCGCGTGCTGCGTCTCAAGCGGGAGGCTATCAGCGTGGCCCTGGTGAGCGACCGGGCCATCGCGCGCTTGAACCGCCGCTACCGCGGACGGGCATCGGCCACCGATGTGCTGTCGTTTCCCGTAAGCGAGGGAAAGGGCCGCAATGGCTACCGCGGCGATGTGGTGATTTCCGTAGAAACCGCAGGGCGGAACGCTCGCCGCTACCGGCACAGTCTCGAAGAGGAAATCAAGCTGCTGGCGCTGCACGGTGCGCTGCACTTGCTCGGCTACGACCACGAAACCGACCGCGGCCAGATGAACCGACGCGAGCACCAGTGGCGGCGCCGCCTGGGACTCGAGTAACCATGCCGGCCATCACGCTCCACATCGTAGTCATCGCCGCGCTCAGCACCCTGCTGACTTTCTTCAGCTACATCCACCGGCTCTACCTCGAGGACGCCCGGCGGGCCTCGCGGCGAGTACGCGGGCACTTGGACCATTTCCACCAGCACATCGCCCCGCGGCTGAAAATGGAGCGGCGCCGGGCCTCGCAATCCTTTGGTCTGCTGACGCTGGTGGCTCTGGTGCTGGTGGCGCTGGCCATCGGCGAGGCCGCGCAGACCTTCGCGCCCAGCCTGCCGCGGGCGGTTTTTGAAACCGCCGTCTTCGTAGTGCTGGAAATCGTGGTGGCCTATCAGATCCTTCCCTATGCGCTCCTGAGTCGAACCAACGGCAACTGGCTGGTGCCGCTGGTGCCGCTGTTTCGCTTCTTCACCTATCTGATCTTGCCCTTGCTGTGGGCTTACGAGTTTTTTGTGTCGGTGCTGCACTTGACCGAAGCCGAGGAAGAGCCGGCGCCCAAAGAGCCCGCCGAGGCGGTCATTGAAAAGCTGGTCGCCGAGGCGGAGGAAGGCAGCGGCATTCTGGGAAAACACGACGTGCCGCTAATCGCCGCCGTGGTGAAGTTTGCCGACAAGGCAGCGCGCGAGGTGATGACCCCCCGCCCGGAAATCGTTGGCATCGCTGCCAACGCCAGCGTGGCCGAGCTGC
>JBOGNW010000282.1:0-6793 GCA_050747425.1 Candidatus Acidiferrales bacterium | reverse complement strand
CAGCGGAGTATACGGCGCAGGCCCCGCGCTGGCAAGAATGAGGTGCAACGGCCTTGGGGAAGCCGGTCTTTACGGCTTGTCTTTGCTCCCGCCCCTAGTGTATAAGCTCAATTAACAATATGTCCGTAGCGGTCGCCACACTCCGCCCGCAGTCTCGTAGCTCTTGCCTTTCGGGGCTGGATGAATTGTTGACATACCGACCGGGAGCCCCATGAAAGTAGGAATCCTCGATATCCTGGCCATGCCGGCTCGGAGCTCCGGGGAGGCTTTTCTTAATCGGATTTTCGTCCGGCAATACGCCAGCCTCACGCCGCAGGCGGTCTCCGTCTGGTGCCGGCAACTCGGCCATCAGACCTTCTACGCCACCTACTACGGCGTCGGCGACCTGGCCGAGCGGCTGCCGCGCGACCTCGATGTAGTCTTCCTCTCCTGCTATACCCAAGCCAGCGCCCTGGCGTACGCGCTGGCGAAACTCTACCGGCGCGCCGGCACGCGTACCGTTATCGGCGGCCCGCACGCCAAATCTTTCCCGCTCGATTGCCGCCGCTTCTTCGACGTGGTGGTGAAGGAGTGCGACAAGAACCTGGTCGCCGACATCCTGGCCGGGGGCTTCGAGCCCGGGTCGGTGGTCTCGAGCCCCAAACCTTTCGACGATCTGCCGCCCGTCGAGGAACGGATGCCGGAAATCCGCACCGCCTCTTTCCTGGGCGGCCGGCACCGCTACTTCATGAGCGCCGTGCCCATCCTGGCCAGCGTGGGCTGCCCTTATACGTGCGACTTTTGCATTGACTGGAACAACCCCTACCGGTTGCTTTCCACTGAGCGGCTGGCCGCGGACTTGAGCTATCTGGCCAAGAACCTTCCCGGTGCGGTGCTGGCCTTCCACGATCCGAATTTCGCCATCAAATTTGACGAGGTGATGGACGTGCTGGAGGCGGTACCGCGCGGCTCGCGCCCGCCCTACGTGATGGAAAGCTCGCTCAGCATCCTTCGCGGAGGTCGGGTCAAGCGCCTGAAAGAAACCAACTGTATTGCCACCATCCCGGGGATTGAGTCCTGGATGGATTACTCGAACAAGGTCGGGTTGGGCCGCACCGCGGGGAGGGCCAAGGTCGAGCAGGTGGTGGAGCACCTGCGGTCCATCCACGAAAACGTCGACTACATTCAGGGGAATTTCATCTTCGGGCTCGATACCGACCAAGGAAATGAACCGGTCGAGCTCACCAAAGAGTTCATGGAGCGGGCGCCGTTCGTCTGGCCGGCGCTGAATATTCCGGTTCCCTTCGGCGGCACGCCGCTGCACGACAAGTACCTGGCTCAGGGCCGTATTCTGAAAGCGCTGCCGTTTGCTTTTTACTACGCGCCCTACATCGCCACCACGCTGAAGAATTACGATCCCATCAGCTACTACGAAAAACTCATCGAGATGTTCTCCTATTCCGTTTCCTGGCGGATGCTGCGGCAGCGGGTGGCCAGCGCCGCCACCTGGAAGGTGAAGCTGCTGCATTGGGCGCGCACCCGGCACATTAAGGCGGACATGAGCGGCCACCGGCGCATTTTGCAGATGCTCCGTTCCGACTCGCAGTTCCGCGCCTATCACGAAGGGCGCTCGGACACCGTGCCCGAGTTTTATCGGCAGGAGTACAAGCGCATGCTCGGCCCCTATGCTGAGCTGCTTTCCGGGGCCGACCGCACGCCGGCGCAACCCGCGGCCCCAGCGGTCGTCGCCAAACCCGGTCTGACCCCCCTGGCCATCTAAGCTTACTTGTTAGCCGCCACAACTCACAATCGCGAGGTCAAGCCATGTCAAGAGATCGCACGCTCAACGAACTTCGCGCAGACTTCGGTCGCAGTCGCTTTCTTGCGATGCCAATCGCCGGCGCCGTTGCGTGGTCAGCCGCTGGTGTGTTTGGCGCGATCCTTCCGGAACGTCACGCTTCGATCGCACTGTTCCTCTGCATGCCCGCAGTCTTCCCCCTCGGACTGCTATTCGCCCGCTTCACCGGCGAAGACTTGTTTGGCACCAAGAGTCAGAACGAATTGGACCGTCTCTTCATGTTGGGCCTGCTCATGTCGAATCTGGTTTGGGCGATCGCCATCCCTTTCTGGATGATCGAGCCCTCGTCACTTCCATTAAGCGGTGGCATTCTTGCAGGCCTCATGTGGATCCCCTTCTCGTGGATCATTCAACACTGGATTGGTCTGTTCCACAGCATTACGCGCACCATCCTAATCGCCGCGGCGTGGTTCTTGTTCCCTGATCACCGCTTCGTCGTAATTCCGGCGATCATTGTCGTCGTTTACCTGGTCTCCATTGTTGCGCTCGCTACTCGGCGACCACCTAAATCTGAGTAACCAAACGGCACCTAACAACACGTTGCACCGGAGCGGCGGGCAGTGTCGGCAATTGAATTTAACATGAGCCCCCTGCCCGCCTTCTTCACCGAAGCCTGGAAATCGCTCCTACGATGATCCGGCCCAAGGCCGGCCCTCTCTGTCATTCTGAGCGAAGCGAAGAATCCCAGCTGCGCACCTAATGTAGCGTTGAGATTCTTCGGCCGGGTGGGGCTCAGAATGACAAGAGAGCCTCGCTACTGGCTGGCGGTGGATTGGGACGCGACTGTGCTCGTCGGGGCGTAGTACCCGCGGCGGGCAAAAACGTTGTAGTCGTTCTCGGGGCGGCCGAAGCGTTCAGTGAGCCGCACTTGCACCTGGCGAAAGCCGCCGTCGACGGCTTTGTTGGTGGGCTGGTAACCGAGCGTGTAGCGGGTCTTGAGGCGCGTGATAACCGCGGCCAGCGCGGCTTTGAGCGAGCCGACGCGGTCAACGTCAATGACTTCTCCGCCGGCTTCGCGGGTAATCTTTTTCACCGAGCTCAACCCCCCGAGCCACATCGGCCCGCGCATCGTATAGGGGGCCTGCTGGCCTGGGGTCTTGACGCTATAAATCACCACCTCCGACTCGTGCGCCAGGCGGATGAGCCGCTTCTCGCTGACTTGCGGGCGGGTAGTCTCTTCGTTATCGCTGATGAGGATGATGGCGCGGCGGCGCTCGGGGGCGGCCAGGGCCAGATAGTTGGCGGCGGCAAAGAGCGCGTCGGCAATGTTGGTTCCGCCTTCAGCTTCGATGTTGGCGATGCGCTCGGCGAGGCGGCGGCGGTCGGTGGTCAAGCCCTCCAGGCGCTCCACGTTGTGCGCGAAAGCGAAGAGCGCCACCTCGTCGCCGCGCTTCAAGTTCTTGAGCGTCTCGTAGGCGGCCCCGCGCAGCTCCGGCATATAGGGGGCCACGCTGCCGCTACGGTCCACCACCAACGCCACCGCTAGCGGCATTTCATCGCGCGAGAAGTGGCGGATCTGCTGCTCGGTCCCGTCTTCAAACAGGCGGAAATCTTCGCGCTTCAAACCCTCGAGCACCTGGCCACGGTCGTCGCGCACCACTGCCTCGACCAGCACCAGCCGCACGTCCATCTTCATCTTGTAGCTGCCCGCCTCGCCCGCCAGTGGCGGTGGCGGGGGCGCCGGAGGAAGAACCACCGGTGCTCCCACACCGCCCGGGTCAACGGTCGTGGCCGTTTCCGGAGATGCCGTTTCCGTGGTCGCGCCCGCCGACTCAGCCTTCTCGAAATCAGGAATGGCCGGTTCGGCCTTGTCTGCGGTGCCTGGCTGCGAGGCCGCGGCGGACTCGGTTTCCGGCTCGTCGCGGAAGTCGGGGATCTTCTGCTCCTCGTCGTCGCCGGGCCAACCGGAGAAGACGCCCGGGGCTGATTGGTTCGACGTCAGGGCGGCTTGCGCCTGCTGGGTAAAGAGTGCCGCCGAGGCCTCGGGGATGGCGAGGGCCTGGGTCAGCTCGACTTCAAACAGCATCCCCTGGGGGAGGTCGAGGTGCGGGCCCTTTTGCAAGAGGATTTCCAGCACGCCGATGCCGGCGCCAATGGCGCCCCCATAGGCGGCGCCTTTTGTTCCACCCATCATCACCCCGATGAGCGCCCCCTGGGCAGCGCCCGAGGCCACCGTAACTGCCTTCCCTTTGCCGCCGGCGTTTTCGCCTTTGACTTTACTGCCGCCTTTGTCTTTGTCATAGACGGTGAAGCCGGCGCGGCGCAAGGTGGCTTGAAGGGGGAGAATGGTGCCGTCGGGGAGAACGACTTCGTCGAAATGCAAAACCATCTGGCCCGCGCGGCCGGCGCGGCCGGGCCTTCTGACTTTGGTCAGCGTGGCCTGCACCGTGCTCCCCTCGGGAACGGCCACCTGTGTTCCCGTCACTACTTCGCGGTGGACCAGGAATTTGGCGAGGTCGCCGCTCTGGTTGTGGCGGGTGTTGAGGGAATCTTGCAGTTCCAGCAGGAGGCGCTCGCCCGGGGCGACGGTGACGGTTGACGGAGGGGTGGGTGTGTTTGCAGCCGGAGTGACGTCGGGAGCGGGCGCCTGGGCGGCTAAGGCGAGAGCAAGGGCAAAAGTCGCCCCGACTGTCAGCAGCCCCTGTGGCGCACGCCTCATTCGGCCGGCCCCTCAACCCCATAGATGCCCTGGCGGGCAGGCGAGATGCCATGCCCAATCTCGCCCCGCCTCAGCATAGTCGCACTCGGGTGTTGACCAAAGGGAATTCTTTCGCGTACAAAAAGGAGACTCGTCTCGCGGGGAGAAAGTGAAAGATGCCGCCTGAGCAGCGCGAGCCTGAAGCCCTCTACCAGAAGGAGAAGTTTGCCGGGCGCGCCGTCGGCTACGAAATTGACGAAGTCGGCAAAGAAGTGCGCTTCAATGAAATCGAGAACACCGACGACCTCCTGCTCCCCGATGAGTGCGAGTTTCAGAAGTTCATCCTCATTGTGCGCAAGGTGGCCTATGCCACCAAGGTGGCCCGCGAGTCGCCCCAGAAGGGACGCATCCTGAAGGGCGTCGTGGCCGAGATTGTCGGCTACCGTGAGCATTAAGTGCGACGGCGTAGCTTCCTCGCGAAACTCCTTGGATTGGTGGGTGTTGCCGTGCTCACCTTCCTGGCCGGTGTGTGCGCCTATCTCGCCACGCTGGCGGTTGTGTGGCGACAGTCCATCGGCCGCGAGCTGGAAGCCATTCTTTTCTGGGGCGGGATGGCCTACGGGCTGGTTGGGCTACCCCTCCTCCTCATATTCTTCAGTGCGCTCGGCTGGGGTTGGAAGTGCCTCGGTAAGAACCGCGACACAGCCCCTCTCTGGCTTTTCCCCTTGGGCGGGGCGCTGCTAGGTCTGGCGCCCGTTTACGCCATCCTGCGGGTCTGGGGCGGCGGTTGGGCCAGTTTGGCAACCGCCGAAGGAATCCTCTTCTATTCGTTCTTTGGCCCCGCGGGGATCTGCTTTGGGCTCGGCTGGTGGTGGCTCTTCGAGCGCAGAATCCACAAAGAGTGAGAGCGGGAGGGGACAAGCCCCTCCCCTACACAATTACAAGACAGCAGCAGAGGTCGCGTAGGGGCGGGCCTTGTTCACCCTGAGCCTCGTCGAAGGGCGCCCGCCCGATGAGTCTAGCGCGCTGCGGGGGTGGCCATTCGGCTGCGCAGCGACTCGCTTGGCAGCGCCAGGGCGTCGGCGGTGATTTCGCGCCAGGACGAGGGCGTGCGCAGGAGCTTCAGCACCAGAGCGGTGTGCAGGGCGTGCCCGGCACGGCGGGCGACCACATGCCCGATGAGCGGCCGGCCGACGAGTGCCAGGTCGCCAATCAGGTCGAGCGCCTTGTGGCGGCAGAACTCGTCGGGATAGCGCAGCCCGCTCGAATTCATCAAGCTGTCGTGGGTGAGCACGACGGCGCAGTCGAGTGAGCCCCCGCGGATTAATCCCATCCGGCGCAACTGCTCCACTTCCTCATAAAAGCAGAAGGTGCGCGCGCCGCTGAGCAGCTCGGCAAAGCTCGCGGCGTCGACGCTAAAGCCAACACGCTGCTGGCCGATGAGCGGATGAGGGAAGTCAATCGTGTATTCCAAAGTCATTCCCCCCGCGCCGTTGGCCGGATAAACCCCGATGGAGCGGAATTTCGCCAAGCCCGGCTCGCCTTCGCTGACTTCCACCGGGCGCAGGATTTCGATGTAGCGCCGGCGGCGCCGTTGGCGTTTCCGGCCGGCTTCGGCCAGCAACTCGACGAACGGCCGCGCGCTACCATCCAAGATGGGTAGCTCCAGGTTGTCCAGATCCACATAGACGTTGTCCACGCCGAAGGCGTAGAGCGCCGCCAGCAGGTGCTCGGTGGTGGAAATCAAGACACCCTTTTTCATCAGGCTGGTGGCGTAGCTGACCCGGGCGATGTTGGCGGCGCGCGCCTCGACTTCAAAAGCGTCGAGGTCGACACGGCGGAAGACGATGCCTGTAGCGGAAGGAGCGGGCAATAACCGAAGGTGACAGGAAACACCGGTGTGCAATCCGGTGCCGGCTGTTTCGACCGGCTCAGCTATGGTGTGCTCAAATATCTCCACGTGCGCCACCAAGGTATTTGACGCACGAATGATTCCCTAAGGTCGCCTTTCTTTCAAGCCTTTATTTGTCAGCTAGTTAAGAAGAAAGTCATCTACTCCAAGGGTTGTATAAACAACACGCTTATAGCGCCGAGGTGTTGTGCATCTGCAACATGCACGTGACATCAACTACTGGTCGGCGTTGAAAATGTCGGCAGCAGCCTTCCAGGAGCCAGCCTGTTTCTTCCGGACCACCACGTACTTGCCCTTGGTCGTCTGGGGCTTGCCTTTGGCATCGTTGCCAGTGAGCTCAAAGGTGCCGAGCTCGTAGGCAATGTCGCCCGAGCGCGCCACTTCTACTTTCGTGGAGGAGAAGGTG
>JBOGNW010000281.1:0-4715 GCA_050747425.1 Candidatus Acidiferrales bacterium | reverse complement strand
TATCTGCTGGGGCTGGTGGACGGGAAAAGCATCGAAACCGTCTGGATGCCCGACGCGCACCGGCAGACGCTTTGCCTTTCGACACAGGCGGGCTGCGCAGTCAACTGTCATTTCTGCGCCACGGCGCAACTGGGTTTATTGCGGAACCTCACGGCGGGGGAGATTGTGGGGCAGGCGTTGGCGGCGCTGGGTGACAACCGCGAACGGCTCGAGCCCAACACCAACGTGGTGCTGATGGGGCAGGGCGAGCCGTTGCTCAACTACGAGGCCACGCTGCGCGCCGTCCGCTTAATGGCTGACCCGGCGGGGATGAACATTCCGCTGCGCAAAATTACACTCTCCACCTCGGGCATCATTCCCGGCATCCGCCGGCTGGCCGAAGAGCCGGAGCGGCCCAAGCTGGCGGTTTCGCTCAGCGGCACGACCGAAGAGCAGCGAAGTGCGCTCATGCCCATTAACCGCAAGTATCCGCTGGCCGAGCTGTTCGAGGCCTGTCGCGCCTATCCGCTGCGCCCGTGGGAGCGGCTGACGTTCGAGTACGTGCTGCTCGGCGGCGTCAACGATTCCGACGACGATGCACGCCGGCTGGCGAAGTTGGTCTCCGGGCTGCGCGCCAAAATCAATCTGATTCCCTGGAATCCCGCGCCAGCATTGTCGTATCGCGCTTCAGGTGACGAGCGCGTCGCCGTGTTCCAACGGATTCTGCGGGGTGAAGGGCTGCTGGCGTTCATTCGCAAGCCGCGCGGGCAGGACATCTTCGCCGCCTGCGGCCAACTGGCCTCGCTCGAAACGCCCCTGGTTCAACTCGTCCCCGCCGCCCAATAGTTGTTTGACGAGCGGTATAATGCCCGGCGTTCGGCTCTTCGTTGGAGGATTCCTCCATGCCCAGCTCGAAGCCATCGGACAAATGGAATCGTTGGACGCAAATGCCGCTATTGGCTTTGCTGGCTGTCTTGCTGATTGGCGCGGGGACGCCAGAGGCACCTCAACATGCGGATCGGATTTTCATCAACGGGAAGATTTGGACGGGGGACGAGGCTCATCCGAAAGCAGAGGCACTGGCGATCAGCGGAGACAAAATACTGGCGGTGGGGTCGACGGAAGAGATTCGCGCGCTGACGGGGCCGGACACAGTCATCGTGGACTTGAAAGGGCATCTGATGGTTCCCGGATTTCAGGATTCGCACTTGCATTTTCCCGGCCCCGCCATCAATTCGGTCAGGCTGGACGGAGTTGAAACCCTGGAAGCGTTCCAGCGGCGGCTGGCGGAGTTTGCGAAATCCCATCCGACTCTCCCGTGGATCACGGGAGGCGGGTGGGGCTATTCGGCGTTTCCGAACCAGACAGTGCACAAGAAATACATCGATGCGGTGATTTCGGACCGGCCGGTGTACGTGAGCGAGCGCGACGGACACATGGGTTTGGCGAACTCGCGGGCACTGGCGATGGCCGGAATTGCCCGTGATACGCCCGACCCGCCGAACGGCCACATCATGCGGGACGCCAACGGGGAGGCGACCGGAGAGCTGAAAGAAGCGGCGCAAGGCCTGATTCATGCTCACATTCCCCGACCCACGGAAGAGGAGGTTTACGAATCTTTCTTGCAGCACATGAAGGAAGCGGCGGCGGCCGGCTTGACGTCGGTGCAGAACGCCTCGTGGTCGCCGCGGGATCATCCCGTTTACCTGCGGGCGCTGGCGGCTGGTCGTTTCAAGCTGCGCTTTCGCTTTGCCCCACCGATTCTGCCGAGGGAAGGCGGCGCTCCGAAGGAACACCATCTGAAAGCACCGCTAACAGCCAAAGACCTGAGCTCCTACGAGGAACTGCGGAAGAGCTTTCAGGGACCGCTGGTGAAATTCGGGGGGATCAAAGGAGTTCTTGACGGGACGGTGGATGCCAAGACGGCGGCGATGTTCGAGCCTTATGTCGGTGGAGGGACAGGAATACCGTTCTGGGAGCAGGCGGACTTGAACCAGACAGTAGCTCTCTATGACCGGGAAGGGTTCCAGGTTTTGCTGCATGCCATCGGGGACAAGGCGATTCACATGGCGCTCGACGCCTTCGAGTACGCTGCGAAGACCAACGGAACGACGGGACGGCGACACCGCGTGGAGCATGTGGAGGTGCCCCGGCTATCGGACCTGCCGCGGTTCAGGAACCTGGGGGTGATTGCCTCGACGCAAGCGTTGTTTGCGAATCCGGACGCGACGCTACTCGAGAACTACGCGGTCGTGTTGGGTCCGGAGCGGGCCTCCCATGCGAATGCCTTCCGGCTGTTTGACGATAAGGGGGCGGTGCAAGTGTTCGGGAGTGATTGGAGCGTGTTTGATTTTGCGCCGCTGAAGGGGATTTATTGCGCCGTGACACGAACTACGCCGGCGGGGACGCCCGCAGGCGGATGGTATCCAGAGAACCGGATTACCGTGGAGGCGGCGCTGCGGCACTACACGCGGGATGGAGCTTACGTGACTTTTGATGATGAGGTGAGGGGGACGCTGACGGCGGGGAAACTGGCGGACCTAGTGGTGCTCTCGAAGGACATCTTGACGATACCGCCAGAAGAGATTCTGAAGACGAAAGTACTGCTGACGGTGATGGACGGCCGAGACACGTACCGAGATAAAGACCTTCAGTAGTTGCTCATGGCGAACAGGAACCTTGCATCTCGCCTCCTAGGCTAGGCAATTGACCCGACTCTGCCACCGCACTAGGATGGCGGCGCTTGTCATCTGAGCCCACCAGCCCGAGTACCACCGCAGGGATCGCGGCGCGCGAGGACCAACTCGCGCGGCGGCTGACGCCGCGGCAGCTCAGCATGATTGGGCTGGGCGGGGCCATCGGGACCGGGCTTTTCCTCGGCTCGGGCATTTCAGTGCAGCTTGCCGGCCCGGGCGTCATCCTCTCTTACATTTTGGCGGCGTGCATCGCGCTGGTCATTGCCTGGGCGCTGGCGGAGATGGCGGTGGCACATCCGGTGGCGGGCTCGTTCGGTGTTTATGCGGAGATTTATCTCAACCCCTGGGCTGGCTTCACCATGCGCTACTCCTACTGGCTCGCCCAGTGCATCGCCATCGGCAGTGAGCTCATCGCCGCCGCCATTTACTGCTCCTTTTGGTTCCCGCAGGTGCCGGGGTGGCTCTGGGTGGTGGTCTTCGCGGTGGCGCTCGTCGGCATCAACGCGTGGAGCGTGGCCAGCTTCGGTGAGTTTGAGTACTGGTTTGCGCTCATCAAGGTGGTGACCATCGTCGCTTTTCTTTTGCTGGGCACGGCGCTGCTGTTTGGCGTCGGCCCGCTCGAGCCCGTCGGCTTCGCGAACTACACGGTGCACGGCGGTTTCCTGCCACACGGCTGGGGCGGTGTACTGCTGGCGATTACGCTGGCGGTGTTTAGCTTTTTCGGGGTCGAAGTCGTGGCGGTGACGGCCGGGGAAGCACAAAACCCCACCGAGACAATTCCGCGCGCGCTGCGCTCGGTGTTTCTGCGGCTGCTGCTGTTCTACGTAGGCGGGAGCGCGCTGTTGGTGGGGTTGGTGGCCTGGAACCGCGTAGGCATCGACGTCAGCCCGTTTGTGCGCGCCTTTGAAGCCGTCGGCCTGCCCGCTGCGCCTACGGTGATGAATTTCGTAGTGCTGACGGCGGCGCTGTCGAGCGCCAACACCAACCTCTACATGTGCACGCGCATGCTGTTTTCGCTTTCGCGCGGCGGCTACGCGCCGGCGCGACTGGCGGGGCTGACCCGGCGCGGCATTCCGCTGGCAGCGCTGGCGGCTTCGAGTGGCGGGATGCTGGCGGCGGCGCTGGCGCAGAAGTTTTTCCCCCAGCAGGCGTATGTCTATATGATTGGCGCCGCCTTCTTCGGCGGGCTTTACGTCTGGCTGATGATTCTGGTGACGCATTTCGCTTTTCGCCGCCACCATCGCGGCGACGCGCGACTCACAAAGTTCATGCCAGCGTCCCCCTGGCTGACGATGCTGGGTGTGGTGGCGCTCGTCGGGGTGAGCGTGGCCACCTTGTTTGTGCCGGGGTTGGAAATTACCCTGCGGGGCGGGCTGCCGTGGCTGGGGGCGGTTTCGCTCGGCTACTGGCTGTGGCGCTCACTACGCGGGCGCGCGATTGCTTCGGAGAGCAAGCGATGAACGATTTGTTGGCGTGGCGAAAAGAGTTTCCTATCCTCTCGACCACAACCTACCTCATCAGCAATTCGCTGGGGGCGATGCCGCGCGGGGTTGAGACCTCGCTGGAAAGTTATGCCCGCGCCTGGGCCACCCGCGGCGTGCGCGCCTGGGAAGAAGGCTGGTGGGAAATGGCCGTGGCGTTGGGCGACAAGCTGGCGCCGCTCATCGGGGCCGACCCGGGGACGATTTCGC
This sequence comes from Candidatus Acidiferrales bacterium, assembly GCA_050747425.1. Taxonomy (GTDB): domain Bacteria; phylum Acidobacteriota; class Terriglobia; order Acidiferrales; family 2-02-FULL-67-57; genus CAYTXK01. Next base: position 349 of record JBOGNW010000281.1, on the reverse strand, counting down.
TGCACGAAAACGTCACCCTCACGCAGGCCATCATCGCCTCCTGTTTCCGCTTCGAGGGAAGTCGGCGCAAAGTGGTGCTGACCGATAAAGAATTCCCCTCCGTCGTCTACTTCTGGCACGCGCAGCGCGGGCGCGGCGCTGAAATCGAGCTGGTGCGCACGGAAGAAGATCCGCTGCGCGTGCCCACCGAGAAGCTGCTGGCTGCCATTGACGAGCGCACGCTGCTGGTGCCGTTCTCGCACGTGCTGTTTCGCAGCGCTTACGTGCAGGAGGTCGAGGCCATCGTGGAAAAAGCGCACCGGGTGGGCGCACACGTGATTCTCGACGCCTATCAGTCAGCTGGCGTCCT
>JBOGNW010000280.1:0-3819 GCA_050747425.1 Candidatus Acidiferrales bacterium | reverse complement strand
GCCTATTACCGCTCTTTCCGCGAAGGCCACGCCACCAGCACCGATACCTGTAACACCATTGCCGATGGTCTGGCAGTTCGCTGTGCCGCCGAGGCGAATGTCCGCGAGCTGCGCGAACTCGTGGACGAGATGAAGCTGGTACCGGAAGAGGAGATGCTCACCGCCATCTATCGTCTGCTGGTGGACGAGCACACGGTAGCCGAGCCCGCAGGCGCCGCCGCCACGGCTGCCTTTCTTGCCAGTGGACACGCGCACGAAGGACAGAAAGTGGTTCTGCTGGTTACAGGATCGAACATCACCCCGGAAGTCTTGCGGCTGGCGGTGCTGAAGGCCTAATTAATCCACTCTTTGTGGTGCCGCTCTTCTTTGTCCTGTTCCTGCATGTAGACATCGAATTTGCGCCGGGCTTGCTTCATCCGCCAGTCGGCATAGCGGTACCGCATTCGGTAATAAAGCCAGCCGCCGCGCAGGTAGGCCAGCCCGATGAGCATGCCGCCCAGGTGAGAGACATGGCTGATGCCGGAGCCCGGCCCTTGCAACGCCGAAAGGAATGTGAGGGCGCCGAAGATCAGCACAAAAATTCGCGCCGGAACCGGGAACACAAACCAGATGAAGATGGGCTGGTGGGGATAGAGCAGCCCGAAGGCCAGCAGAAGGCCGTAGATTGCGCCCGAGGCGCCGATAGTGGGCACGCTGGCGGCGTCGCCACCCCAGAGCAGGCTGACCGCCACGTTTAGCACGCCGGCGCCGACGCCGGTCAGCAAGTAGTAGCGCAGGAAACGGCGGCTGCCCCAGTCGCGCTCGAGCGGCGCCCCGAACATCCACAGGCCGAACATGTTGAAGAACACGTGCAGGAAGCCCACGTGCAGGAACAGGTAGGTCAGCGGCTGCCAGAGACGGAAGCGGAAGACCGTATCCTGCGGAACCTCCCCCAGCAGCAAAACCGCGGCCTGGAGCAGCGGCTTGGCGAAAATCCCCAGTAGGGCCAGCGCCAGGAATACACCGGCATTGATGAGAATGAGCCGCTTGATGACGGGCGTCAGCGGCGGGCCGAAGCTGATGCCGCCGCCACCGCCGAAGGCGCGGTAGCTCGGCCGACCCCAGCCTCTGTAGGCACCCATTCTGCCAGTCTACTCCAGTTTTTTTCTAGCGAATAGAAAGAGGCTGGCGGCCAGCAGGAAAAACATCAGCACGCCGAGCCAGTTGGATGCCGCCAGTGGCCCCAGCACCTGCGGTCCGAGACGGAAGAACCCGCGCGAGAGTGTCCCAGTTTCTTCCAAGAGCGCAATGGCGACCGCGGCCAGGCCGAAGATTGCTCCGCCGGCGATCAGGCCGCTGGAGTAGAGGGAGCCGGGGCTGACTTCGCTTTCTTCCTTTTTTTCTTGGCCGCGTTCGGCCAACCAGCGCACCACACCGCCGGTGAAGATGGCCAGCGTGGTTCCAATGGAGAGGTAGGAGCCGACGGCAAAGGCCAGGGAGCGGATGCCCAGCAGCTCGACGGTGATGACCAGAAAGACGCCGAGCAGCACCAGGCCCCAGGGGAGCCGTTGGTTCAGAATCCCGTTGATGACCGTGGCCATCAGCCGCGCCTGGGGCGCCGCCGCGCGCTCGCTGCCGATGCCTTGCACCCACTGGAGCTCGATCTGGCCCGTGGCCGGCGAGTAGAGATACTTGCCATCGGGCACGGTGGAGGAACCGATGGCGTTGACCAGATAGTAGGTCTTCCCCTCGTGCTCGAAGTCGCGCGATTCGAGTTGAACGCCCTCCGGCAACTGCTCGAGTGAAACCGCAATCGTTATCGGCCGGTACTCGGCCAGCCCGCGGTTCATCAGGATGAGAGTCAGGCCAATGATGAACACGGACGCCATCACGCCCACGATCAAGCCCACCTGCTGCTTCCAGGGGGTGGCGCCCACCAGGAAGCCCGTCTTCAAGTCCTGCGAGGTGGCGCCGGCGTTGGCCGCGGCGATGCAGACCAGCCCGCCGATGGAGATGGCGAGCGCCGCGTAAGAGCCGCCGGTCCAGCCGGCCAGCAGGAAGAGGGCGCAAGTGGCCATCAAAGTAGCAATCGTCATCCCGGAGATGGGGTTGGCCGAGCTGCCGATGAGGCCCACGATGCGGGAGCTGACCGTGACGAACAGGAACCCGAAGATCACTACCAGGATGCCGGAGATGATGTTGGCGCCGAGTCCGGTGGGAGCGCCCGGAACAGGGAAGAAGGTCAGCAAGGCGATGACCAGCAGGATGAGGGTGCCCGAGCCGAAAAGAACGATCTTCATGGAAAGGTCGTCTTCGGTGCGCGTCCGAGCCGCGGCCGCGGCTTGGTTGCGCGCCGCCAGGTCTCGCAGTCCCGCGCGGAACGATTCCAGAATCGTCGGCACTGTCTTCAGCAAGGTGATCAAACCGGCGGCCGCGACGGCGCCGGCGCCCATGGGGCGAATGTAGGACGACCAGAGCTGCTCGGAAGTCATCTGGGCGATGGGGACGGTGGAAGGATAGAGAGGCTCGGCAAGCCCCGAGCCGAAGAATTTGATGGCCGGCATCATCAGCAACCAGGAGAAGACGCCGCCGGCAAAAATCGTTCCCGCCACGCGCGGGCCGATGATGTAGCCCACGCCCAGGTACTCCGGCGTGACTTCGGCTTTGACGGTGGCTCCCGGGTACCAGGCGGGCCGGTAATCGGGCACCGATTTCCAAAAACCCATCGCGTGCATCAAGAAGGCGTAGGCGCCGCCGAGCCCGAGCCCCCAAAACACTCGCCCGGCAAAACTGCCGCCGCGCTCGCCCGCCACCAATACGTCGGCGCACGCTGTCCCTTCGGGATAGGTCAGGTTGCCGTGCTCCCGGACAATCAGGTAGCGGCGCAGAGGAATCATGAAGAGCACGCCGATCCAGCCGCCGATCAGCGCCAGCAGGAAAATGCGGGAGTATTGCAGCTGGAAACCCAGGAAGATCAGCGCCGGCAGGGTGAAGATGACACCGGCCGCCACCGACTCGCCTGCGGAGCCAGTGGTCTGGACGATGTTATTCTCCAGAATGGTGGGCCGCCCGAACAGCCGCAACACGCTGATGGAAAGGACGGCAATGGGGATGGAGGCGGAAACCGTCAAGCCGGCCCGCAGTCCGAGGTAAACCGTGACCGCGCCGAAGAAAATCCCGAACAAGGCGCCCAACAGCACGGCTCGCAGGGTGAACTCGCCCGGTTCCTGGTCCGGTGGGATGAAGGGTTTGAACTCGCTGGGGGGGGCGGTGGACGACCAACCTTTGCCTGCGGGGTGCTCGGGCATCGTTGCCTCCTGTGTGGCGAAGGGCGCTCGGAGTCAGGTATTGTCGCGCGAGTCAGCGCACGCTAGCACGGCAGCGCGGCAGATTCAACTTTTGTTGCTCTTGAGGCACCCCCCCTCCCCCCCGGGGGGGGTTTGCGGATGTTTTTGGGGTTAACTTGTTCATTTGGCTTAGGTTACGCGAGTTACATATATAAGTTGGATTTTGGCCATAACCCCTTTGGGTTCTGTGGGTTAGGAGGAGGTTACTATCCCCCGCTGGATATTTGAAAATTGCAAATTTCATATTTCAGAGAGCTGGAAGACTGGCTCCGCCACACAACTCACCTCCTAGCGTACAGGTTGCACAAATGGGGGCGGAATGTCTAAGGTTTTCGCGGTTTTTGCGGTTCTTGCGGAAGAAAATTCTTACTGGTTTATTTTCACGGGATTGGCGAGGGGTAATTTTTACCCTGATTATCTGACAAGGTCTTGGGGGCGCTGGCAGGCCAGCTCGAGCGAGGCCCACTCCTCTCCCCGCCCAAGCTGACGTGCC
>JBOGNW010000279.1:0-4320 GCA_050747425.1 Candidatus Acidiferrales bacterium | reverse complement strand
ATGCCGCCCCAGCCACTCCTTCCATACATTGCACGGAACTACAGGATGCGCCCGAAAGGCGCAGGTTTCCCTCGACTCCACCTGCCGGCGGCAGGCAGGCCCCAGCCACCTGCATCTAACCAAGTAGCGCGGTTCCGATAAAGGTAGGCCCAAGTGAATCAGCGATGAAATCCAAAAGGGCGCGCTTAGCCGCTCTGCTTCTGGCCACGGTAGTGCTTAGCGGTCTCTATTATTTAGGCCGTCAGGAGGCCCTGCCTCTGCGCCCGCGCCCGCGCCCGCGCCCGCGTCCGAGCATCTTCTGTGGGGAGCCGTGCGGGAGCGAACGCTGGGCAGTCAAGACCCTGAGTGATGCGGATCGCGACGCCGTCAACTTTTCCCCTGAGGAAGTGACGGTTGACTGGCTTGTTTCCTTGGCAGCCCCGCCTAGCCTGCCCTCCAGTAGCCGCATTGCGCTCATCGAAACTCAAGTATTCCAGGTAACTGCGTTCTTACTGGGTTTTAGTGAGGAAGAGGATGGCGACTTTCACATCGTTATAGCCGACCTGGACGACCCCTCGAAGACAATGATTGTGGAAATCCCCTCCTCCATCTGTTCCGGCGCTTGCGCCTCCGGCTACACCAGAGAATTCGAAGAGGCGCGGCTGGCACTCGTTAATAACCTCGGGGTGCCCAAAAAGCGTTTCCAACGAGTTGTGCGGGTCGTGACAGTCACGGGGGTAGGGTTCTTCGACTTCATTCATGGGCAGACCGGCGTGGCCCCCAACGGCATCGAACTCCATCCTGTGCTGCGCATCGAATTTGTAGACTGACCGCCTCCCCGCCCCTCGCGGCGAAGGACTATGATAGAAGTGAGCCCGCGGAGGAGCCCGCGGTGCGCTGGTATTTCCTGTTTTTTCTAATCTCCGGCTTTTGCAGCCTCGTCTATGAAATTGTCTGGCTGCGGCTGGCGATGGCGCAATTCGGCGTCACCACCCCGCTGGTCTCCATTGTCCTTTCCATCTACATGGCCGGCCTGGGGCTGGGCTGCGCGGGCGCTGGCCGCCTGCTCCGCTACTTCGAGCGGGCGAGGGCCGTCACGCCGCTGCGCCTTTATGCGCTGGCGGAGCTGCTCATTGGAGTCGCGGGGCTCGCGGTGCGACCGGAGCTGGCCATCGGACATAACCTCTTGCAGAAAATCGCCGCCGCAACGGAACTAGGCTCGCTTGGACACTATGCCGGCGCCGGACTCTGGATTAGCCTGACGCTGCTTCCCTGGTGCGCCTGCATGGGGGCCACCTTTCCCCTAGCCATGGCGGCCATCCAGAAGAGTTTCCCCGACGAATCCGAGCAATCGTTCAGCTATCTCTATCTGGCCAACGTACTGGGGGCGGTGCTGGGGACTCTCATTCCGGCGTTCGTGCTCATCGAGCTGCTGGGATTCCGAAAAACGCTCTACGTCGCCGCCGGCTTCAATGCCCTGCTCGCCGCCTCCGCCTTGGCTCTCAGTTTTAGTCTCGCTCCCTCTCGCTCCGCGGCAACCGAGAGTCCAGCTCCTCAGCCTGGCAAAGGCGAGCCCGCTCAACCCCGCCCGGCAACCCTGCTGTGGCTGCTTTTTCTCACCGGTCTCATCAGCCTGGGAATGGAAATCGTTTGGATCCGCCTGTTCACCCCCTACCTGGGAAACCTCGTCTATGCCTTTGCCACCATTCTGGCGTTGTACCTGCTGGCCACCTTCCTGGGTTCGCAGCGCTACCGCTCCCTCGTGCGCCGCCGGGCGTTTCCTCAGGGCAATTGGGTATGGGTTATAACGGGTTTGTTGGCGTTATTACCCCTAATTGGCGCCGACCCCCGCCTCCCCCAACTCAAAGGACTGGGAGGCGGCGCGCTGCGCGTGGCCGTGAGTGTGTTCCCTTTCAGCGCTGCCATTGGCTTCCTTACGCCGATGCTCGTGGACCGCTACTCGGGGGGCGAGCCGGGTCGCGCTGGCAAGGCGTACGCGGTCAACATTCTCGGCTGCATTCTGGGGCCGCTGGTGGCGGGCTTCCTCCTGCTGCCGTGGATGGGAGAGCTGGGGAGTCTCGCGAGTTTGACGCTGCCGCTGCTCGTGGTCGGCGGAGTGGCTGCGCTGCGGCGAGACTCCTCCGCGGAACGAGTGCTTGTCTTGGGCAGCGCCAAAGCGCTCTACGCCGTCGTGGTTCTGCTTTCGTTACTGCTGGCCTGGGCGGCTCAGACCTACGAAGAACGCTTTCCAAAACGGCTGGTGCGCCGCGACCACACGGCCACGGTCATCGCCATCGGAGAAGGGCGGGAAAGGCGGCTGCTGGTCAATGGCATCGGCATGACCGCTCTGACTCCCATCACCAAAATGATGGCGCACCTGCCGCTGGCGTTTTTGCCCGCGCCGCCGCGCCGCGGCCTGGTGATTGCCTTCGGCATGGGCACGAGCTTCCGCTCCCTGCTCTCTTGGGGTATTCCCACAACGGCGGTCGAGTTGGTGCCGAGTGTGCCCGCGGTCTTCGGCTATTACCATCCTGATGGCCCGGCGCTGCTCCACTCACCGCTGGCGCAGATGGTGATTGATGACGGTCGCCGCTACCTGGAACGCTCCGCGGAGCTCTACGACGTTATTATCGTGGACCCGCCACCGCCGGTACGCGCCGCCGGGTCGAGCTTGCTCTATTCGCGCGAGTTCTATGCCATTGTCAAGAAACGATTGACCCCGGGCGGAATTTTGCAGCAATGGCTTCCGGGAGGCGATCCGAAGACGCGCGCCTCGGTGGCCCGCGCTTTGAAGGAATCGTTTCCTTATGTGCGCGTCTTCCCCTCGTTTCAGGGCTGGGGATACCACTTCCTTGCCAGCCTGCAGCCCCTCGCGGCCGCATCCGCCTCCGACCTCGCGGCCCGCACGCCGCCGGGCGCGCAGAACGACCTGACCGAGTGGGGGCCTTTCCCAACGGCAGAACAGCAATTCGAGGCCGTGCTGGGGCGAGAGATTTCACTCGACTCTGTTATTGCCCTGGCTCCCGGCGCGCCGGCGCTGGAAGATGACCGGCCGCTGAATGAATACTTCCTGCTTCGCCGCTTCAGGGCTTTTCTCGCCACGATGAGGCCGTAGAGATTACAACTGCACGGTAATCTGGCCCGCGCTCTCTTCAACCAGCAGGTTGTCGATGAGGCGGGCGGGGCCGATCCACAGGGCCAAAGCGATGAGGGCGCGGCCGGCGATGCGCTCGAGCGGCTCGAGTGTTTCCGCGTTGACAATTTCAATGTAGTCAACGCGGGCGCGCGGCTCGGCTTCGACTAGCGCCCGCATGGCTTTGAGAATCTCGTCCGCGCGGCGCTCACCGGCCAGAAGCATTTCGCGGGCGCGCGACAGGCTGCGGTAGAGCGCCAGCGCCGCCGCGTGGTCTTCCCCGCTGAGATAGGCGTTGCGGGAGCTCATCGCCAGCCCGTCGGGTTCGCGCACAATCGGGCAGGCGACAATCTCTACCGGCAGATGGAGATCGCGCGCCAGCCGCTCGATGACCATACACTGCTGCGCGTCTTTGCGTCCGAAAAAAGCCGCGTTCGGCTGGACGATGTTGAACAGCTTCAGCACCACTGTGGCTACGCCGCGAAAATGCCCCGGGCGAAACGGCCCGCAGAGCGGCTGGCTAACGCGCTCAACGGTGATGTAGGTCTGGAAGCCCTCGGGATAAATCTCCTCCACCGGCGGAGCGAAAAGAATGTCCACCCCTTCGCGCGTCAGCAGCTCGCTATCAGCTTCGAGTGGCCGCGGGTAGCGAAGGTAATCCTCCCCGGGGCCGAATTGCGCCGGATTGACGAAAATCGAAACCACGACCACGTCCGCGCGTTGCCGGGCGGCGCGCACCAGTGACAAGTGCCCCTCGTGCAGCGCGCCCATGGTGGGCACCAAGCCGAGCCGTTGCCCCGAAGAGCGCGCGCCCTCGGCGGCCACCTGCATTTCTCCCACGTGGGTGAGCGTCTTCACTTGCGAGTGTCAAGATAGAGGGTGTAATCCACGCCCACCGGCGTGGCACCGAGCTGTCGCAGCAGCGTGGTGACCTGGCCGCGGTGGTAGGTCTGATGGTTCACCAGATGCCAGACGACTTTCCCCAGCGGATAGGTGCAGGTCTGCCCGCGCAGGTTGACATAGGTGAGGGGGACGGCCAGCGCGCCGTCGTTCAAACCGCCGAGGTAGCTGCGCAGGTCGCGCTCCACGCGCCGCCACCGCTCTTCCACCGCACCCGCAGTGGAAAATTCGTCGGCGGGAATGCTTTTCGGCGAGCGCCCCTGCCAGCGCTCCAGCCACACCCACTCGACCAGCACCAGGTGCGCCAG
>JBOGNW010000278.1:0-7609 GCA_050747425.1 Candidatus Acidiferrales bacterium | reverse complement strand
CCAGGCGGGCGCGCCCGTGCCGTCGAGGAGCTGTCCGCCTTTCAAAACCAGGTCGAAGCTCGGTCCCCCCTGAGCGCGCAGCGATCCGGTGAGCGCCAGGCCGAGCGCGGCAGTGCCCGAGTCACGCAGAAAACGGCGGCGGGGGAGAGGGGAACGCATCGGAACACAAATTCATACACCATTTCTCCCCCTCAAGCCAACCAAAGAAAAAAGAAGCCAGGCCTACGAGAACGGAGGCGGTGGAGGCTCCGGATGCCCTGCCGGTCCGGGGCCGAACGCCGGGCCCGGCGGCGGCGGCATGGGCGGGCGCGGCCGCAGCTCTTTCAGGCGCGACTGCTGCTCGGGGGTGAGTTTGTTCTTGATGCGCACCATCAGCGTAATCTGGGTGCGCTTGATCTCGCGCTCCGCCCCCAGAACCTTTTCGAGCTGGGCCAGAACCTGTTCTTCGCTGACTTGCGGCTGCCCCAGGAGGTCGCCCAGGGCCTCCATGGCATCCTGAAGCTCCCACTGCCGCTCGGTAAAAACACTCTGGGCTTTGGCGATTTCCTGGCGGATGTAGGTCTTCTGCTCAGGGCGCAGCCCGATTTCGTTCTGATGCGCCATCACCAGCTCGGGCGGATAGAGATTGTCACCGACCGGGTCCGGCGGCGGCATGGGCATCGGCGCCGGCGCAGGCATCCGCGGTTGCGCGGGCGGCGGCCCCTGGGCCACGGCCAGAATCGGCAGGAGCAAGCTGGCCAAGACGAGTGCAAGTTTAGCTTTCATTGTTGCCTCCCTTTTCTCCGGCGGCGCGCGCGCGCGGCGGCGTCAGCGGGTAATAAAAATCGCCCAGCCGCGGCGTCGAGCGCAGCAACACCTCGGCGGGCGAGCGTAGCAAACTCTCTGTCGGCGAACGCCATTGCGACAAGCTCGGCCGCGAAACCACCGCCGTTCCCTTGGGCGTCGCCCATTGTTCCCTGACTCCGGGAAGAAGTAGCCCGGCCAGGGCCACCGCCGTCACCGCCGCCAGCGCGCCGGCCCACCCGAGCTGACCGGCGGTGCGCCGCTCGCGGGCTTCCGCGGCTGCCAGAACGCGCAGGCGGAAGTCCGGGGAGGGTTCAGCCGGAGGGGACAGTTCCCGCAGCGCCGCCTCCAGTTTTGCGGCGCCCGTAGCCAGTTCCGCCGCCGCTGCCGCGCAGCCCGGGCAGCGTTGGATGTGCTTCTCCACTTCGCCCGCAGGAACCCCCAGGGCCAACTCGAGCAAGTCATCCTGCCAGCGCGCGCAGGCGTTCATCGCGTCATCACCTCCAGCAAGCGCTTCCGCGCCGCGTGCAGCCGCGAACGCACCGTGCCCACGGGAATCTCGAGCACGGCGGCCGTTTCGCGGGCGTCCATGCCTTCGACGCCGGAAAGCAGCAGCACGGCCCGCAGCTTTTCCGGCAGGCGGGCAATTTCCTCTCGCAGCCGCTCGAGGGTGAGCCGGTCGGCGGCGGCACGGTCGCCATCGAGCGTTTCCGGGCGCGCAGCGTGCCAGGCTGTCTCGCGCGCCAATTGGCGGCGGCGGCTGCGCTGGCGGTTCAGTGCCAGGCGGAAAGCGATGCGGCTCACCCAGGCCCGGAAGCGCCCCGGCTCCCGCAAGCTGGCCCGGCGCCCGTGGGCCCGCAGGAAAGCTTCCTGGGCAACTTCCTCGGCGTCGGCGGCATTGCCCAGGACGTTGTAGGCGATTTGGAAGACGCGCCGCTGGCTTTCTGCCAGCCGAGCAGCAAAATTACTGTCGTCGTGCCGCTCGAACAGTGCCCCGGAGGCCAGCGTGTCTACCCGAACGCTCATTCCCCGCTCTTCCCCTTCACCTGTTTAGACACCGCCCCCCGCCAAAACGTTCACTCGAATCCGAGCGCCAAACCTGCCACTGGACGCGCCGAGCCCTTGACCCGCAGCGCCACACAGTGTAGCTTTCAGTTCTGCAAGTGCCAAAATCATCTTCTCCAGCGGAGGATTCCATGAAGAGAATCCTAATTCTTGTTGCCCTTGCGTGTCTTGTTGTCCCGACGGTTCTTGCCCAAGACCCGGTCAAAGTTGACGCCGCGAGCAAGAGCAAGCCATAGGAAAGGAGCCAACGATGAAACAACTGTGCTTGGCGGTGGTGGTGTTTGCATTAACTGCCTGTAGCGGGCCGACTCCGCCGCCGCAGGCCGTCCGGCCGGTCGAGTTGAAACGGTTTCCCTTGGACAGCCTGGACGGCGTTCGGGCCGCAACCGGCGTGAGCTTCGACGCTGCGGTCTCGAGCGACGCCAAAGGCTCGCTGCGCGTCGAGGCCGGCGGACCGCTGACCGTCCCCCTGTTCGAAGTAACCGACGTCAGCCTCGACAACGCCATCCTGCTCTACCAGGCCCACCTGCAATCGGAGAGCCTGGAGGGGAAAGCCTACCTGGAAATGTGGGTGCGCGTTCCCGGCAAAGGGGAGTTTTTCTCCAAAGGCCTCGACCGGCCGGTGACGGGAACGATGAGTTGGGCCGAAGTCGCCACGCCCTTCTTTCTCCAGGCCGGCCAACGCCCGGACCTGATTCGACTCAACCTGGTGGTCGAGGGCAAGGGCCGGGTATGGATTGACGACATCCGGCTGCTGCGGGCGCCACTGCCCGGGGGAAGTTAATAAGCTTCAGTTCGCTGAAAAGCCTACTGGTTCTTCTCGACCGTGCGCTTGGACGGTTTCGGCGCCTGCCAGAGGATGCCGGCATCCTCGGCGTTGTGCGGGTAGTAGCGCGTGGAGCGCTGGCCGGTAGGCTGGAGCACGACGTCTACGCGGCGGTTATGCGCCAGCCAGTCGCCGCGCGTGTCGCGCGCCCGCGCCCGCGGCGCCGGGTTGGGGTTCTGCTTTTCGAGATTGGCGACCTCCGCCTGCGGCAGGTTCTGCTCCTCCCCAAACGCCGAGGTATCGACGTTGGCCGAGGGGATGCCCTGGTCCACCAGAAACTGTTTGACAATGGCGGCCCGCCGCTGCGACAGCGCCCGGTTGTATTCGTCCGAGGCCCGCTCATCAGCGTTGCCCTCCAGCCGCAGCCGTGCGCTCGGCTCCGACTGCATGTAAGTCTTGAACCCGCTGGCCAGCAGAGTCAGGTTCCGCCGCTGGCTCGAGAGCAGGCCGAGCGAGGGGTTGTCCTCGTCAGGCCAGTCGGTGGGGAAGAAAACGCTCAGCAGCACCACTTCGGCCGGCACCTCGATGGAGCCCAGGATGTGCAAGGTGGCAGTGCGGCTTTCGCGCCCCCCGCACGGATTGGTGGCATTGAGCGTATAGGTGACCGACTCATCCACACGCCCGGGGTCAGTCTTGCGCGGCGCCGGTTGCACGCTGCGTGACCCCGTCGTGTTGACCCCGCCGAAGGGATCGAGCGAGACGTTGTCGGCATTCTTGGTTGACCAGGTGAGCGTGGCCGTGCCGTGTTCCACCACTTTCTGCCCGATGCGCTTGTACTGGATCTCGGCCGGTGAAACCGCCAGCGAGGCGGTTACGCCGCTATCCACCGTAACCGTGGCGGTGCGTGACCCTCGGCCGCCCGGCCCGGCCGCCATCAGGTTGTAGGTGGTGTTGGCGCGCGGCGAAACCAACTGCTCGCCGCTGGCGGCCACGGCCTTGCCGTCGAGCGTGACGTCGAACGCGTCTGTCGTCGCCCAGTTCAACCGCGACGAATCCAAGCAGGTGATGGTCGCCGGGTTCGCGGAGAAGCTGGTGATGACCGTGGGGGCGACGGCGACTGTAGTGCTGGCATGCCCGGCCCTGAACCGCGGCAACGAGGTCAGCTCCGACCCGCGCGGCCACGGCGTCTTGGTCTGCGTATTCTCGTTCGGGCGGATGATGACCCGCTCGTTGGCCGCCACCGTCACCTCGCCCGACCACAGCTCTTCGCCGTCGCGAATGATGGTGAGCTGGTGCGTGCCCGGCGGTACGATCAGCTCCTGCTTCCAAATCCAAAAATTGTTGTTGAACATGTCGGAGTGACCGACGAGATAGTCCGGCGTCTTGCCGTTGAGCAGCACCGCTGCCTCTCCGTAGCGGCCATGGCCGCTCTCAATCTGGATGCGCCCCCAGGGGCCGCTGACTTGCCCGGGGATGGGTTCCATCGTGGTGCGCAGCTTGGTGTCTTGGCCCGCCGTGACCGTGAATTTTTCCACGTGCGGCTTGTAGCCGTAGTTGTGGAGGCCCAGCGTGTGCTCCCCCGCGGGGAGCTTGTAGGCGCGCCCTTGCCAGACGAGTGGGCCCACCGCCTTCCCGTCCAGAAAAACGTAGGCCCGCGTAGTGCTGGTCCAGATTCGCACCCGGCCGTTCTGGGCGGCAGCGGGTGTGGCGGCGGCGAGGACGAAAACAACCGCCAGCATCGCGACGAGGGGGGTGATAGTTCGGCTGCGCATGGTCATCGGTCCTCCGCGAGAGTAGTCAGGGGCCCGTTCTGCCGGAAGTTCCCTCGCCTGCCAACCAGCGCCGGCGAAAGATTCCCCACCCTGCCAGCAGAACTTCAAGCGAAGGCGGAATTCTATATGCCGAGGCGCAAGGATGTCAAAGAAAATTGACCGGGGTGCCTCAGCGCGGGGGCGCGCCGAGGGGGGCATGCTCGAGGTGCCGGCCCGCCGGGCGCGGCGTCTCGTGCTCCGCCCTGAGCGGGTACTTCTTGCTGGCCACGACGCCGTAGTAGCGGTGCTCGCACTGCCCGCAACGGTAGGGCCGCAAGAAAACAACCGGAAGAACGAACATCTCTAGGAAGGATTTGGCGCGCGACCGGTGCACGTCCAGCGAGAAGCACTTCGGGCAGCAGCGCAGCAGCACCGGCTCTAACCTCGCCTTCCACCAAGCAATCCCCGCGCCAGAGCCGGTCAAAACCTGCCTTCCGCGCAACCTACAGAACCCCAAGGGGTAGGGCGCTAGGAGCCCCTCCCCACCCCAGTAGTGCATCCGCCGGTCGTTCCAAGCCGGCACAAACGTTCCAGCTTGGAACTCGCCCCGGGGGAGGGGGTCCTAGAGGGGGTGCTAAACCTACCCGGCGACACGCTGGCGGCGGGCGCTCTAGGCCCTCCTAAACGCTAGGACATTTGACCTACGAAAAATAGGAGCTTTGGTCTATTGGAAAATGGGCGCCCGCGCCGTAGAGTGTGGGTCAGGCGCAACCTGACGTCTCCCATAGACCAAGAGTTGCTCGGGCCGGGACCCCAAGCCCGGCCCAAATTTTTTAGCCTGCTGTGCCTGTCCTCCGGCCAGTGGCCCTCTCACTAGACTCCGAAAGCTGAAGTTCTCAAGTTTCTGCCTCTTCCCCGCCCACGAGCCCCGCTATCTTCTCCCTTAGTTTCCGGCTGGGCTGGCGCTCGCCGTGCAACAGCCGAATCAGGTGCACCTCCGACACTCCCAGCTCCGCCGCCAACGCTCGCGTCGGCAGGCTGCCGCTCAGCCACTGGTGCCGCAAACGCGCCACCGCGTCCGCCTCTCCGTCCTCTTCCAGCGGCGGAGGCGGCGGCAGCGCCAGCAGGAGTGTGGCGAATCGCAGGAACTCCGGCCCTGCCGCGCGCGGGGGCACAGGCAGCGTCAACAGCCGCAGCAGCCGATAGCGGGTTCGCGGCGAGCCTTGCCGCTCCCCGCGCTCCAGCCGCTGCACCTGCGACTTCGAGATATCCAGCAGCGCTGCGGTTTCCGTCAGCGTCAGGTCGTGCTCCAGGCGAAAGGCACGAAGCCGCCGCGGCAGGTGGGCGTGCGCCAGCCGCAACCGGAACATCTGCTGAAACGCCTGGCGGTAGTCCGCCCCGAACTCGCGCCGGAATCTCTCGGCGTACTCCGGCGGCGCCTGATGAAAGAGAAAGGCCGGGTAGAGGTCGGGCAGCACGTCGTACGGCTCGATCGGCCTCGTGGCCTCCGCCAGCGTGGCGTCAAACACGCCAGGCGGCAGCAGCGCTTTGAGCAAGCGCCCCAGGATGCGCCCCGACGCCGCGTGCCTCCCGCTCTCGATTCGCTCCAGGCTCCGCCGGCTCAGCCCCGTCACCCGCGCCAGGGCATTGACACTCAGCCGCTGCTTCCGCCGCAGCGCCCGCAGCGCCTTCCCAAACTTCTTCGATAGAGGATTTGAGGTGCTCATCGGGGACTCCTCATAACACCGGTTCCTAAAGGTAGGCCTGTCATCCCGAACCCTTGAATGCCCTGGCGGTGAGGGATCTGCTTTTCTCCTAACGGTTGTCATCGCCAGCGGAGTCGAGGGATCTGCTTCTTTACCCGCGGCGGGAACTCCTGACTGCAGCTAATGGGTAGCGGCGACGATGGCGGAAGTCTTCGTCGCCGGTCCTTCTGCTTCCTTAGCGCCTCTGGCCGACCTGGGATGGCCGGCCCGCCGCCACCATACTAAAACCATCATAGCATCCGAAGCATGACGATGACAAACCCTCCCGCTCTACTCCAGCGACTGGACCACCGCGCCCGTTACGTTCAGATAGGCGGGCTGAGATTAGCGGTACACTTCGCGGCGGTGGCCGACGCGAAGGATTTCGACCACACGCTGCGCGTCGTCAATGTTGTAAATGATGCGATAGTCCCCCTGGCGGATACGGTAGACGCCGGGATCGTCTATCTTGCGTGTTCCCGGCGGCCGGGGGTCGTCGACAAGCGCCTCAATCCGATTAAGAATCCGTTGCAAATCGTGCCGAGGGATAGACTTAACATCGCGGCGGACGGCGGGGTGGAGGATGAGTCGGTACGCGGCAGGCACGCGAGGCTAGAGGCGCCCGTCTTGCTTCAACTGCTGGAGAAACTTTTCGTAGGAGATGCGCTTTGCCTGACGGAGGCGGCGGCTGGCGATAGCGACGTCGCGGGCGTCTTCGCGGAGCGACTCGCGCACAGCCTCGTTGACCAGCTCCGAGATGGACTGGTCGCTGCTGGCCGCCTGGCGCTTCAGCGCCCGGTGCAGCTTTGGCTCCAGATAAACAGCGGTGCGGTTCGTGCTGGCCATAACAGCACGATCGTACCACCAAAGCCTCATGATGACAAAGGGCAGCCGCCCTACTCCAGCGACTGGCCCAGTACGCCCGTTACATCAGTAGTCGGCCCCCCCCGGCCGTGTAGGGGAGGGGCTCGCCCCCTCCCGTCTGACTCAGCCCTCGCCCCGACCCTCGGTCAGTAGGATTTCGTAAGCGCGCAGTCCGCTTCTCGCCCCGGGGTCGGCGGAAAGCGGCTAGAAAATCATCAAGTGTTGAATTACGGAATCGGCGGTTCTCTGCTCCACACCTTCGTAATCAACCGCATAATACCCGTGCCAGTATTCGTAGGACAAATATCCTATGCGGTTGGGAAAGCCCGCGAAATCGCTGAGGTAGTTTTCTATCTTCTTCTCCGCCTGGGTTAGGCTTGAGGCAAGAATCGTGTGGTGAAAGGGGATTTCTGCCTCGCCTGAGCGAAAGGTGAAATGAGCAAGATAGAGCTTCTGTCTCGGCATCTCCCCCTCCGTTGGGTTCGGGCTAGGTCGGGATTCCTAGCGCTGCTTCAAGTTCCTTAAACGAGCGCTTCCGTTTGTACAGGACATCAATCTGGTCAATTGGAAGGAAACGAACTCGGTATCGGATTTCGTGAAATGTTCCGGTGAGAAGCTGGTCACACTTGGCCCAA
>JBOGNW010000277.1:0-7015 GCA_050747425.1 Candidatus Acidiferrales bacterium | reverse complement strand
CTCATCAATTAGGAGCATTTCTGCTGCCTTACTAGGACTTATCTCACCTTCCCTACAGGCGCTGAGAACCAAGTTCACATAACCAACGGATAGACGCATGTTTCTCGAGGGTATGGTTGTTCCTCTCTTCCCTACCCACTCCTGGGACTCTTTGCCAATTTTGCTTATGTACTCCGCTGTTGATAGCGCATGGCTGGTCAGATCCGGCAGATACGGACTGATGTCAAGGTCGATGTATCTCTCCGCTTCCTCTTGTGTTACTAACTCAGCTTCGACGGCAGCTTCCAACAGCGTCTTCTTTTCCACTTGTGTCTTTGCTACAAAGATTGCTAGGTCCTGTGCAGACATGGAGTCCCATTTCAGCCCATTTGCTTGTGCAACGTGGCGCAAGACACTCTTGGGCGCCAGAACTTCTTGGGAAAAAGCCTGCGCGCGATGCTCGGCGAGTTCGTCTGCCTCGCGAGGGTCGACGAAATCGAGGGAAGCTCCGGCGCTCTCTGCATCAAAGATTGCGTGGCCCACCTCATGCATTAACACTACGTTTCGGCGGAACCAGGTTGAGTGGTGCAGGTTTGCAAAAACGCACGGTCTTTCCCACTGATGAGGACCTGCGTAGAAACTACAGCCTTCAAGTTTCGACTCCGGCAGGGGCGTCTCGATCACTAGCACTCCCAGAGCGCGCAAGTTTCCCCTTAGGACATCACCGACACCTGTCGCACCCTGAGCGAGCCCCGTAGATTCTCGGAACAACTTTGCTGCCTGGCGTCCTTGAATGCGTGGCGGTGCCTGGGTGTCGATGTTCTTTCTGATAGCCTCGAATATTGGCTTCCAAGCAACAGAGCGCTTGCCGGTTACTTCCTCTAATTCATTCAGAAAATAGCCTAGCCTGCGGACGAGGAATACACATTCCCGGTCTGCATCGACAAGCTGGTCCCCACGAAACTTAAACCAAATAGCGGGAGTGATTTCAGCAACATCAGCACTTTTGACTTGTCTGGGAGCCAAGAGCAACCCTGCATCCACACCCACTACTGCAGACAACACATTAGCCATGGAATATGGCAGAGGCCGCTTCCCAGCTATCCACTCGCCAAAAAGGCGCGGGCTAACCCCGAGGAGAGCCGCACACGTTTGCACCTCGAGCCCAGTCGCTTCAATTATCTGTTGAAGCATTAGCGCTGCCACCTCAACGAACGTTAATCCGCCCGCCAGAGACGCCCCAGCCTTGACCCTAGCCACCAGATTAGCACGGGTACCGGTGACTGCGAACCCTGAACACCTACTTTCGTGTTTTCTTCGCCAACGTTCTGGTCGCTTGTCTCACACCTCAATTGTGGACGTGAGAAGCTTCGGGACGCATCTGACAGAGAACCGCTTCTATGTTCTCCGCTGCAACGCCGCCGGAACGGCAGATGGGTCACAATCGCCGCACTTCAAACCAGCCGAGGCAGCGCTCCACTTCCGTCAACTTTGCGCACTCTTGGTCCAGCTTTTCGTAGTCTTCTCGGAACCTCTCTTTGAACTGTTCGAGCGAAGAGCTGTTCTCCCAGGTGTCCACGGTCAGGTAGCGGAGGGGATTGGCGCGGTCGCGCAGCAAAACGGTGCCGTGATAGGCGGGGCTGCGGCGGAACAACCGCGCCCAGTCGCCCTCGGGGCCGTTGTGGCGCTCGAACTCGGCGGCGGCCCCGGATTTGATGTGATATTCCCACACAACCTGCAGCATTGTTTGTTTCCCGGCGTTCTGCTTCGGCCCCTACCAGCTTTGCCGGGCGAAGACCTGCGAGACCGCGCGCGCCTCCTCAAGAAATGTCTTTATCTGACCGGGGCTCACCAGCCGCCCGCGGCGATAAACCCCCAGCCAGTCGCCCAGCGCCTCGACCCACCAGGCGCGCTGCTGTTCGAAAAACTGGAGCACAGCGGCATTGAACAAGGCTCGAACGGGCTCTTCGTGGGCGCCGCGTAGGAGGTAGCTTTTCGAGAAGCCAGGGCTGGCCTCGAAATCAATATCCTGGTAGCCGAGGGTGGCGGCGCCGATTTTGTCGAACACCGACTCAGGTCTGAGCTCGAAGGCAGGCAACTCCCGCGCCAGGCGGAAGCAGACCACCGTTTGGTGGATCGCGTGCTTTGCGTGTCCCGTCTGGCAGTCGAGCAGCACGGTTTCGACGCCGTTGTAATGGCCGCGCAGCGCGTTGGAAAGAACCGCCGCGCGCTCAAGCAATGGCAGGCCCTGGCAGCCGAGCGCGCTCAGGGTCTCGCCTTTGCGGTCAAAGGAGAAACCCATTTCTTGCGCCATACGCTCCAACCGATCCCGCCGCCACTTCTGTCTGTACCAGACGAGGACGAGAAATGCCACAGAGATGATGACCCAGAGGTAGAAAATCGGCTCTGGCTGGGCGGCGGCGAGCACGGGTGTGGCCCTATCATAGGCAGGGCGGGGCAACGAGTCTAGTCGAGAGGGACTAAACGCAGGAGGCTTCTTCGGCATATAATTGGGTATTACCGGGTGGTTCTTCGGGTTTTTCCTTGCGGGGACCTCCGGCCGGGTGGCGGCGAGAGATGCCAGGCTTGATGGTGATTCAGGAGAAGAAGGAGGACGCCGTCGTCCTCCACGCGCAAGGGCGGCTGACGGTCGAGGATATCACCGGCCTGAAACGGAACCTGGAGCAGGTCTGGCGGGTGAAGGTGACGCGGGTCATCGTCAACCTGACCGATTGCCCCTACGTAGATTCGAGCGGCATCGCGCTGCTGGTCGAAGCCCTGAAGCGCTCGCGCAAGGAGAGCAAGGGCTTCAGTCTGGTGGGCGTGAGCCCGCAGGTGCAAGCCGTGCTCGAACTGACCCGCCTCGACAGAGTCTTCGAAGTTTTTGCCACCGTCGAAGGGGCGCTCACCGGCTCCGTGGCCCCCTAGCCACGCCCCGCCCGCGGCTCACTCGTAGCGCAGCGCCACCAGCGGTTCGACCCGCGTCGCTCGCCGCGCCGGGATGTAGCAGGCCGCCAGCGCCACCCCCGCCAGCAGAAGCGCGACGCCTAAATACGTCACGGGCTCAATCACAGCAACTTCGGACACTACCGTGGCCAGAAACCGGCTGCAGATGCTCGCTCCTCCTAGACCGAGAGACAGCCCGCCGAGCACTAGCCACGTTCCTTGTTTCATCACCAACTTCAAGATGTCTCGAGGAGACGCCCCCAAAGCCATGCGGACACCGAATTCATGGGTCCGCTGGGCGACTCGGTACGACATCACTCCGTAGATTCCTAAGGTGGCCAACACAAGACCAAACCCGGAAAAGAAGAGAATTAACGTTGCGCTGACCCACTTTGGGGAGAGAGT
This sequence comes from Candidatus Acidiferrales bacterium, assembly GCA_050747425.1. Classification (GTDB taxonomy): domain Bacteria; phylum Acidobacteriota; class Terriglobia; order Acidiferrales; family 2-02-FULL-67-57; genus CAYTXK01. Next base: position 3,685 of record JBOGNW010000277.1, on the reverse strand, counting down.
CTCGGCATAGAAGTCTTCTACCGTTCTAACCCCATACACTGGGACAGCTCGGTCCACAGCCCAGAGGGCTTTCTTGACGCTCTCCGCCAAGGTCGTCGCCTCGATGTGTGTGCGGATCACCACATTAGGTTGAAGAACACTCCACGCCGTACTCGTTTCCAGGCTCTGCGCGTAGGGAAGGTACCAAGTCTCCTGGACCCCATCTCCAGTGCGAGGCTCAACGACATCGCCCACCACACCGATCACCGTCATCCAGGGCGACTCCGCGCCACTGGCAACCATCCTCACTCTCTTGCCAATGGGATCGTCTTCCGGCCAATAGCGCCGGGCTAGACTTCGACTGATAACCACGACGGCAGGTTCGCTGGCCGTATCCTGTTCGGTGATTAGCCGTCCCCGCAGAAGTGGGACTTTCATTGCCTCCAAGTATCCCGGAGTAGTCACACGGTGATTGACAAGGTGAGACCGCTCCAGTTCCTCGAGTTCACCTTCCCGGATAAAAGGGGCCAATCGGTTTCCGTCGGTCAGGGGGAAAATATTGACTACACCCGCAGCCTCAACGCCGGGTAGAGCCTCGATCCGCTCCCGGGCTTGCTGGATGAACTGGATCCGCGGCTGCGGTAATGCGTAAGAAGACTCCGGCAGAGCGACGACCAGGGTGAGGAGATTTTCGGAAGAAAATCCTAGGTCCCTTCGCTGCAACCGATAGAGGTTGTGACCCATCAGGGTTGCGCCGGTAAGCAGGACCAGGGCCAAAGCGATTTCTCCGACCACCAATACGTTCATGGAGCGAGACTTCGTGGAATGGCTTCCCGAGCGGTCCCGCAGCGCGCCCTGAAGGTCGAGGGGCATGCCTTGCAGTACGGGCAGCAAACTCACCAGAACGCTCAGGCCTGCTGAGAGCAGCAAGGCGAATCCCAGCACCGCGAGATTGATCTCCACAGTTTCGAGCACACTACCCAGCCGGGAAGGAATGAGCTGCAGCAGAAAGTCGCGACTCCAAGAAGCGAAAAGGACCCCCAGAGTCCCACCCGTCATGGACAGCAGAAGATTTTCCGTCAAAAGCTGCTGCGCTTGGCGCCACGGCGAAGCACCCAAGGCGGTGCGCAAAGCGAATTCTTTCTGGCGCCGCTGGGCACGGACCAGCAGCAGATTGGCGACATTGACGCAAGCAATCAGCAGCAAGAAGCTCACGCCGGCAAACAACACCAAGATGGTTTTGTCATTGTTTCCCACCAAATCGTCACGCGTCGGACGAAGGCGGATGTGGTATCCCAGGTTCGTCTCGGGGAACTCTCGCGCGAGTCGTTCGGAGAGAGTATCCAGTTCCGCCTGGGCCTGTGCCCGTGTGGCATCTGCTTTCAGACGCGCTTGAGTATTGAGCAAGTGCTGGCGGCCATTGTGGGGATCGAAAGTCCAGGGGCGCCACAAATCAGCATCGTAGGGATAGCGAAACCCTCGGGGCAGAACACCTACGATCGTATACCGCTGGTTATCGAGGAGCAGGGTCTTCCCGAGGGCATTGGAATCCAACCCAAAGCGTTGCTGCCAGAGCCTATGGCTGACCAAAACCACGCGGCTGTCGCTGCCGGTTTTTTCCTCTTCCGAGTTGAACTCGCGCCCAAGGAGCGGTTGAATACCCAGGGTGTCTAGCCAGCTCTGCGAAACTCCAATGCAAACGATTCGCTCCGGCCCCCCGCCCCAGTCGAGGGCAACCTCCTGATACACTTGAGCCGTCACGGATTCAAAGCTCTGTGCCTGGTCACGTACCGCGAAGAAATTTCGCTGCGAATGAGAAATCCAGCTCACCTCCCCGTTGTCGCGCTGCCGGACATCAAAGAGGCGCACCAACTGGTGCTCGTCCTTGAAGGGCAGCGGTTGGAGAAGGACGGCATGAACCGCGGAATAGACCGCAGTCGTGGGGCCGATTCCGAGCGCCAGCGTCAGGACGGCGACGATAGTGAAGCCCGGGTTGCGGGCCAGCATCCGCGCCCCGTAGCGCAGGTCTAGCCAGACCGTCTCCATCTCACCCCTCCCTGGTTGCGCTCCACGCGCAGGGTTCAACAGCAGAATCCCCCTTCATTTAGGCACGTAGTATGCCAAAAGGACCGCCTGCTATCTAATTGGTAAGAAAGAAGTTACGGAACAGTCGGCGACACCCCGAAGAGGTCGCCTGCTCACTCTCGAAACTCACTGTGCCGCGGGCGGACACCGCGGGAAACTGAACGCGCCCGGCGTGCTCTTTACGGCTGGCGACGCAGGAAGATGGTGCCCCTGTTGCTCTCCAGCGAAAGGCGCGGGCCGCCACCATTCACCTGGCCGCGGGTACGATAATCATTGGCCATCGTGGTGGTCATTTCGAAATCGCTCCAAAAGTCGGCCCGGCGGCCCATCTGGGCTTCGAGCGTGAAACCCTGGCTGGCCGGCAGGACCAGCTCAATCCGCCCCCGCTCAGTCTGCAAGCGTGAGTCGCCTTCGAGCGCCAGCCCGCGGATGGTGATTTCGCCTTTGTAGGTTTCCGCCTGCACGCGGCTGCGCAGATGGGTGAGCTTCACCTCGCCCTTGTAGGTGTTGAGCGCCAGCGTCCCGCGGAGATTGTCGGCCTCGAGCACACCCTTGTAGGTTTCAAGATGCAGCGTTCCCTCAATGTCGCTCAACTGGATCTCCCCTTTGTAGGAGTCGAGGTCTACGCGGCCTTCGAGGTGGGCGAGAGTCAGACGGGATTTGTGGTCTTTCAATTCCAGTTCGAGTCGCCGCGGAGCGCGAATGGTGTAGTGCACGTAGGGAAGGACCTTGGAGCAGCCCAGCCAGTCCCAGCCGCCGGTTTGGCAGGGAACCCGGTCGTAATCGGACCGGATGCGAACGGAGCTCCCGCCGCCGGTGATTTCGACCTCGGTGGCCTCGACAACTTGGCGGGCGTAGGCGTCGCTCACATCTTCCGGTGGCTCGATGCGCGCTTCGATTTGTACTTGGTCGCGTTCCCAGCCCTCCAACTGCACGCTCCCTTTGTAGGTTTCCACTCGCAACAGCCCGCCGGAATTCAGGGCCACAGTGCGGTTGACATTCTTGACGCCCGGCTCCTTGGCCGCCGCCATCATCGCGCCCGCCAGGAGCACGGCCAGCACTGCGAGTAGTTGTTTCCGGCTCATGAGCGTTCCTCCCCGCCTTGTTTCTATCTTAGACGCCGCTGGCGTTGATTCGTTATACGGCGTTTGAGGGTGAAAAGTTCGCTTCAGCGCTTCACCGCGATGGCCTGCACTTCGAAATGCCCCCCGAAGAGCAGTGGCCCCGAGCCGATGAAGGCGCGGGCGGGAAACTCCTTCTTGAAGTAAGTGCGATAGACGGCGTTAAACGGCTGATAGAGGGTCAGGTCGGGGCAATAGACGGTCACCGTCACCAGGTCGTCCATGGTCATGCCGGCGGCTTCCAGCGTGGCTTTCATTCCATCGAGCAGCAGGCGAATCTCCTGCTCCAGTTCGGCGGGCGGCCGGCGGGTCTTGGGGTCAAGCCCGATGCGCCCGGCGAGATAGAGCTCATCGTCCACCACCACAGCGTCGCTGAAAGGCAGCTCGGCGAGGTGGTCGGGAAGGTTGATGGCGCGCCGCTTGGGCGGCTTTCCGGCCGCCAGACCGACCAAGGCAGTGAGCAACAGCGCGAGTCCCAGCACGGCAAAAACTTTTTTCTG
>JBOGNW010000276.1:0-11667 GCA_050747425.1 Candidatus Acidiferrales bacterium | reverse complement strand
GCCCGGCCCTGGCGACGGAAAAATACCTGATTGACCCGGTCCACACCTTTGTCGGGTTTGCGGCGCGGCACCTGATGGTAAGCACAGTGCGAGGCGAGTTCAGGGATTTTTCGGGAGAGATTCTAATGGACGAAAAAGACCTCACCAAGTCCTCGGTGAGCGTGGCCATCAAGGTGGCGAGCGTGGACACCAAAGTCGAGCGCCGCGATAATCACCTGCGCAGCCCCGACTTTCTTGCCGCCGAGCAGTATCCGGAAATTACCTTCACGAGCAAGCGGGTCGAAAAACGCGGCGACGGCTACGTGGCGGTGGGCGACCTCACCATTCGCGGGGTGACCAAAGAAGTCGCGCTGCCTTTCACGCTCTCCGGGCCGATCGCCGGACCCGGTGGCCGCAAACGCATCGGAACGGAATCGGAAATCACCATCAACCGTCACGACTTCGGCGTGAACTGGAACAACCTGCTGGAGGGGGGCGGGGTGATTGTCGGCCCCGAGATCAGGATTACATTGAACGTGGAGGCCGTCGAGGCTCCGCCCGAGCCCAAACCGCAGCCCTGAGCCCTTCGGACGGCGTTGCAGCGACGAAAACAGTCTAGGTGTGGTCGATGCCGGCGACGCGGCGGAAGGTGTCGCGGGCGATGAGTAGCTCTTCGTTAGTGGGGATGACGAAGATTCTAGTGCGGCTCGAAGCGGCAGAAATCTCGCCCTCGACCCCGACCGCCTTGCCGTTCTTCTCGCGGTCAACCACGTAGCCCAGCCCTTCCAGGTTCTCGCAGGCCAGTTCACGGATGCGGGCGGCGTTCTCGCCGATGCCGCCGGTAAAGACCAGCCCGTGCACTTCCCCCAGAACCGCCGTGTAGGCGCCGATGTATTTGCGGATGCGGTAGCAGAAAACCTCGACGGCGATGCGGGCGCGCTCGTGGCCCTTGCGGGCGCTGTCGAGTAGGGTGCGCATATCGTTGGTTTCGCCAGAAATGCCGTAGAGGCCCGACTGGCGGTTCAGCAGGCTCGAGACCTCGGCCACCGTCATCTCCAGCTTGGCCATCAAGTGCAGGGGAATGGCGGGGTCGAGGTCGCCCGGCCGCGTACCCATCACCAGCCCTTCAAGCGGCGTGAATCCCATCGAAGTGTCCACCGAGCGGCCGTGCTGGATGGCGGTGATGGAGCAGCCGTTCCCCAAGTGGCAGGTGATGAGATTGGTTTCCTCTTCCACGCCGTCGGTCAATTGGCGGAAGCGATAGGCGACGTAGCGGTGCGAAGTGCCGTGGAAGCCGTAGCGGCGGATGCGGTGCCGGCGGAAGTAGTCGAAAGGCAGCGCGTAGAGATAGGCGCGGGCGGGCATGGTTTGATGGAAGGCGGTGTCGAAAACGGCCACCTGCGGGCGGTCGGTGAAGAGCTTGGCGCAGACGTAGTAGCCCTTGAGGTTGTGAGGATTGTGGAGAGGCGCCAGCTCGACCGCGTCTTCAATCTTCTTCAACACCTCGGGGCCAATCAGTTGCGAGGTGCGGAAGTCGCCCCCGTGCACGACGCGATGGCCGACGGCTTCAATCTCCTCCGGCTTGGCCAGAGCGCCGGTTTGCTGGAGCACAGCCAGGACTTTGGTGATGGCGGCATGGTGGTCGAGGAGCTCCACGCCCACCTCGCGGGTGGTGCGGGCGCCTGCCTGGCAATCCACGACGGCTTCCTGCGTGCCGACTTTTTCCACCAGCCCCCGGGCCAGCACCTGATCCTGGTTGCGGTCGATGCGGTCGAGGTCAGTTTCCACCAGTTGGAACTTGATGGAGGAACTACCGCAATTGAGCACGAGTATTTTCATGGACACTCCCGGCGGCACTGGCCGGTTGGGGTTCGGGACAGGCTAACCGCCCGCCGAGGACATGAATAGTTGCTGATAGACCCAGGCGCCGAAGGTCGCCAGTCCGACAAGGATGGCGAGAACCAGGCTGCCGACCAGGTAAGGGCGCAGCCGCTCGATTTCGCCCGACACTTCGCGCTGCTCGCGCAGCAGCCGATCTTCGCCCGGGTCAATGTACAGCACGTCCTCTTCCCGCAGCCCGAGCATGGCGCGACGGATCCACAAGGCGATAAAGATGGCCGTGACCACCAGCCAGGCAACCAGCAACCCGAAGACCAGCGAAACGCTCAACAACATAAGCCCGACCCCCTGGCCACGAAATTTTCCCGGAATGACTTGCCCCTACCGGGCGATTCTAGCACTCGTCGGTATCGCTGAAAAGCCTCTAATACAAATCCGTGGGCGGCGGCTCGGGCTCCGGAGGCGGTGGGCCGCCCTCGATCAGCTCCAGCCCCATTTGCCAGCTGGACCCATCCTCTTTCGGCTGCGTCCACACCACGCGGTAGCGCAACCGCTCCCCGCTGTCGGGATAGTGGATCCCGACCTCGGAGCCGCTGGGCAGGTCCGTGCTGATGGTAAGCCGCAGGCCGTGGGAGCTGACCTGGTCCACGCTGGCGGGCTCGTCGAGGTGGCGGCCGTCGCGCAGGTGACCCAGCACCTGCACCGACAGCTCCATGTCCATTCGCGGACTGCGCCGCCGCGACGCGCCTTCTTCTGAACCTCCCACCATGGGCTCGGCCCCCTGCGCCGGGTAACTCGTGTGCCCTTATACGCTGTCGCCGCGCTTAGCGTCAACCGGCTGGCTGACGGGCGAAGAAACTTTGCGTGAGAAACAGGAACGGGAGTGTGGTACACTCTGTTTGGCTGTAAGCAAAGCTGGGGGGGAGCGGGACGGCTCCGACTCCTGACTTTGTGTCCGCGCGAAGAGGCACCCAGTCAGAGACTCGCCTCTCCCGTGTAAGGCCACGAGAAAAGCTGGTGGCCTCGGCCAGGCACGACCTCCGGGCTGGCAGTGCCCGGTAGGCTAGTTCAAGCAGAGGCGAGAAATGAGCCACACCAGTGTTGCAGAAGCAGCGTTCCGGGTCCTGCCGGACCGAGAACACTTTGACTACACCAAGGCTGCCTTCCTCCTGACCACTCACCTGGGCGCCCTCGCCGCTTTCTGGTTTACGACCTGGGCCGCGGTGGGCGTCTGCCTGCTGTTGCACGCCATCTTCGGCGGCCTGGGCATCTGCGTGGGCTATCACCGCCTGCTCACTCATCGCTCTTTCAAGTGCCCGCGCTGGCTGGAATACACGCTCGCCGTGCTGGGCTCCCAGTGCATGGAGGGCGGGCCCATCGAGTGGGTCGCCAACCACCGCCAGCACCACCAGTTTCCCGACCAGCACCACGACCCCCACAGCGCCCGCCAAGGGTTCTGGTGGAGCCACATGATGTGGATGTTCTGGATTCCCTCCCGCGAAGGCGAGAATGAAATCATCCAGCGCTATTCGCCCGATCTGCAGCGAGTGGCCTTCTACCACTGGCTGGCGCGGGCCTATGTTGTATTCTCGATCCTATTGGGAATTGCCCTGTATTGGCTGGGGGGCTGGCCGTTCGTGGTGTGGGGGATGTTCGTACGGCTGGTGATAACCTACCACTGCACCTGGCTGGTCAACTCGGCCAGCCACACCTTTGGCTACACCAGCTTTCCCACCGAGGACCTCTCCACCAACTGCTGGTGGGTGGCGCTGATCACCTACGGCGAAGGCTGGCACAACAACCACCACGCCTTCCCCACCTCCGCCCGCCACGGGCTGAAGTTCTGGGAGGTGGATGCGGCCTACGGCTTCATCCGCCTGCTGAGCGCTGTGGGACTGGCCTGGGACCTGCACACCCCGCCGGCCGAAAAACTCAAGCTGAGCGCCCACTAGGGCGCGCCCGTCCCGCCGCAACGGAACGGGGCTGCCCCTCGGCTTAGACCTTCGCCCCCTGCCCGGTTCTCGATCCCTCGTTCTCTTCCAGAATCGCCTCGGCATCGAGAGTGATAAAGATTTCGTGTCCCACCACTACGCCTCCGCGGTCAAGAGGCGCGTTCCAACTCACGCCGAAGTCGTGGCGGTTGATCTTTGCGCTGGCCACGAAGCCGGCGCGGGTCTTGGGCCCTTTGTCTACGCCGTTTTCCCACCAGGGGGTCTGCCACTGGCCGAGGTATTGCACGTCTAACGTTACCTGGCGAGACACACCGCGTAGAGTCAGTTCACCCGTCACCCGGTATTCTGTGTCGCCCACCACTTCCACCTCCTGGCCGCGGAAGGTGATTTCGGGGTGCCTGACGGCGTCCAGGAAGTCAGGGCTGCGCAGGTGGTCGTCTCGCTGCGGCTCCCCTGTCCAAATCCCGCTGGTCTCGAGGGTGACGTCCACCGAGGAGCGCGCGGGGGCCTGCGGATCGAATTCCAGCCTGCCGCGCACATTCTTGAAGTGGCCGCGCACCCAGGTGACCATCATGTGGCGGCAACGAAATTCCGCGGCCGTGTGCCCGGGCTCAAGTGTCCATTTCGCCATAGAAAAATCCTCGCTCTCCTTCTTCGTCAAGAATTGTCATTGGATGAATGGTGCCGAAGCGGGGACTCGCCTGTCCTGAGCGTAGTCGAAGGAAACCCCGGCGGGCTTGCGGTCCCCCGACCCATGCGCGGTGGTAATGCCCCTCGACTTCGCTCGGGGCAAATTCTCCTGCGGAGAATTTGGTGCCGAAGCGGGGACTCGAACCCCGACGGGCTTGCGCCCACTGCGCCCTGAACGCAGCGCGTCTGCCAATTCCGCCACTTCGGCCCAATCAGTGCGGAGTGCAGGAGAAACGGCGGAGACTCCATCTTGCCAACCACACTGCTGGCTGTCAAGCTAGTCTCGGAACCGAAGGCGTTGAACGTGCGCATCTGCTCCTTTCTCCCCTCCGCCACCGAGATTCTCTATGCGCTGGGGTTGGGCGAGGCGGTGGCGGGAGTGACCTACGAGTGCGACTTCCCGCCCGAAGTGCGCGGCAAGCCGGTTGTTGTGCATACACGCCTAGCGGCCAGCGGCAGCGCGGAGATTGACCGCCGAGTGAAAGAGTTCGTGGCGACGGGCGAAAGCCTCTATCGCGTTGACCTCGAGACGCTCTCGCGGCTCGCACCGGATTTAATCATCACCCAAGATCTCTGCCACGTCTGCGCGGCCTCCCCCGGAGACTTACCCGAGGCCCTCGCCCGCCTGCCGCAGCGACCGCGGGTTGTTTCGCTCACTCCTAAGACCCTCAGCGAAGTCTTCGGCGATATCCGCCGGCTCGGCGAAGCCACCGGGCGGGCGGCGGCGGCCGCCGAACTCGTCGCTCAATTGGAAAGCGAAGGGGCCGAGGTGGACAGAGCTGTGGCAAACCGACCGCAACCGCGCGTGCTCTGCCTGGAGTGGCTCGACCCGCCCTATGTGGGCGGACACTGGGTACCGGAGATGGTGGCGCGAGCTGGCGGGCTGGATGTTCTGGGCCGAGCGAGCGAGCCTTCGCGCCAGCTGACTTTTGAAGAAATTCTCGCCACGCGGCCCGAGGTGGTTGTCTTGATGCCCTGCGGTTATGGCCTGGCGCAAACAGTGGAAGAATTCCGCCGAACCAAGTTTCCGACAGCGTGGAGCACGCTGCCTGCTGTCGTTACGGGTCGCCTCTTTGCCGTCGACGCCAACAGTTATTTCTCCCGCCCGGGACCGCGGCTGGTTACGGGATTGCGCCTGCTCGCCAGCTTTTTCCACCCAGACGCCGCGCCGTTCTCCCCGCCCCCGGACGCCGCTGCCGCCCTTTGAGGATTCGCCTGAAAACTCTTGACTTCTTCCTACTCGCAATCTGGTAAAATCCCCCACCTGTCCATACGGTCTGGGAGGGGGGTCGGGAGTCCTACATGGGACCCGGGAAGCCTATCATCAAAGTCGGTGTCGCCGACGACGAGCCTATCTATCGCCTCGGTGTGGCCAAGTTGCTGGAAGCGGAAGGCGACCTCTCGCTGGTGGGCGACGCCAGCAACGGCATGGAAGCCATTCTGCTCCTGGAGCGCTACGACCCCGACATCCTGCTGCTGGACCTGCGCATGCCGGTGATGGACGGCATCGAAGTCTTGAACGAGATGTCCAAGCGCAAGCTGCGCTCGCGCGCCATCCTGATGCTGACCAACGTTGACCGCGACAAAGCCGTGCGGGCCGTGCGCCTGGGCGCCCGCGGCATTCTCTTCAAGGACGCCGAGCCCGGCCTGCTGGTGAAGAGCGTGCGCAAGATTCACGCCGGCGAGGTCTGGATTGATAACCCCATTCTCAGCCAGGCGCTCGAGAGTCTGGTGACCAAACCGGCGGCGCCGCCGGGCGCCAGCGATCAGCGCGACCAGCGGCTCTCCAGCCGCGAGATGGAGGTTGTGCGCTGCGTGGCCATGGGCCTGCGCAACAAAGAAGTCGCCGACAAGCTGGGCGTGAGCGAGGCCACCATCAAAAATCACCTGACCAGCGTCTATTCCAAGCTCGGGGTCTCCGACCGCCTCGAGCTCATCCTCTACGCCATCCACAACCGCCTGGTGCGCGTCTAGACATCCTCTTACATTGCTGCTTTCTTCAGCAGCGCCATCTGGCCGGCGTGGTAGAGGTCGTGCTGGATGACGCCGTGTGACATGTAATACACGGAGTAGCCCTTCACCGGCACCTTCTCCTCCAAACGGCTGTCGGTCAGGCCGGCCATGACATCCCGGAGTTGTTGATTGCCCTTCTCCAAATCTGCCAAGGTCTTTTTCCAAGCGGCCTCACTGGTATCGCGCACCGGAGGCCAGTCCTGCTCGGGCGATAGCTCGCCGATTTCCTCGCCTTCGAGCCGCCGCCGCACCACCGATTCCCAGGTGGCGATGTGCAGCACAATTTCCCAGATGGTGTGGGCCTCGCGCAGCGGCCGGCGCGCCGCCTGGGCGGCGGTGACGCCGGCGAGCGCTTCGCGCACCGCAGGCCCGTGCCAGGCCTCGCCCTCATAGGCGCGCCGCAGTTGGTCGGCAATCCTTTCCGCCTCGCCCATCGCTGGCCTCCTTGTTTTTCGCTCGGCTTATGAGATGAGCGCCCGCCTTATTTGGACGCAGCGGCGTAGTGCAGCGAGTTGAACAGCAGCTTGAAGGTGTTGTGCGGCTGGGCGCGGAACTGCGCCCCGAAGCCGATGAGGATAATGCGGCCCTTCTCGTAGGCGACCTCGGCGGCCGCAATGCGGTTCGACAAATATTCATCGCCGCGAATCCAGCCGCTTTGCAGCGGGTTGCCGGCGGGGTAGCGCGCGATGACTTTGACGTCGGTATAGCTGAAGCCGGGCGCCAGGTCGAAGGCCGGGTCGTTCCCGAACATGGCCGTGGCTTCCGGCGGCATCCCGTAGGCCACGGGGTGGTTCTGATCCACGAAGATGCGCAGCAGCGAACCCGGGCAGGCGAAGTCGGAGCGCTTGACCCCTTTGAGCGCGTTCTTGATGGGCATCGGCCAGGACTCGAGCGCCAGCTCCGTGGACTCGCCCAGCAGCACCAGCGTGCCGCCGGCGCGCACGAAGGCTTGCAACGCCTTCAGCCCGTCTTCCCCGATGCCTCCTTTGTATTCCTCCGGAGTCCACTTGCGCGAGTTCCCCTCCAGAATCTGTTTCTTGTCGCGGTCGCCCGGGAAAACGATGACGTCGAACTTCTCACCGAGCTTGCCGGCCTTGATGTCGGCGTTGTGCAGGGTGGTGTAGGGGAACTCGTACTGCTCGAGCAGCCAGCGCGTCCAGCCCTCGTCCATCGAAGCCGTCCACGGCTGATAGAGCCCCACGCGCGGCAGGCGCAAGCGGAATTGCGCGGCTTGATCCGCGCTGCGGTCATCCTGCTTCACCTCTTCCCCGCCCAGCCCCAGCTCCAGCACCAGCGGGCGCAGTTTTTCGGCGCTGATGTTGCGCACGTAGAGGCTCCCGGGCGGATAGGTCCAGCCTCCCTTGACATCAACCTTTTGCGCCAGCCAGGAAACCTCCGCCCCCGCCTTGAGCAGCCGGTTGGTGAGAATGGCCTTACTGTTCGACCCGGGCGCAATGACAAACCCGCGAACGTTGCGCCCCGCTCCTCGCAGTTCGCCCTGAGGGCCGGGGATGGCGTTGAGTTTCTCCAGCTCAGCCTCGAAGGGTTTCTTCACTTCGACGGATTCAACGCCCATTTGTAACGGCAGCGTCCAGGCGGTGACGTCGTAGGGTTGGTCGGCCATGGCCCCGGCCGGCATCTTGGCGGGGTCGGGGTGCTTCTGGACTTCGAGCATGTCTTTGGCATAGGCGCGGAAGGGCTGCGCCATCAAGATGACGTATGTGCCGGCGGGCCAGTCTTTGTCGCCCGCTTTGAAGGCCGCCTTAGCGCGGTGCACCTCGATGCCGGCGAAGTGCAAGACCTCCAGCAAGCGGTAGAGCGCGCCATCATCGTGCTGATCGGGTGAGAAAAGATAGGCGTAGGGGTCGCCTTCTTTGCCCTGCGCGATGGCGTTGCGCCCCATCCGGACCTGGTTCTCGATAAGGGTAGAGCGGTGGGCGGCCACGCCTTCGAGCAGGCCATAGGTGGCGGCCAGCTCGTAGTCCACGATGTCGCGCAGCGTCCAGCGGCCGCCCAGCCACGGCCGGGGATAGTTGTTGCGGGGCATGACGTCGCGCGGCGCGGGCAGCGCCTTCTTCGGGTCTTTTTCGAGCTCATTCTGGAAATCTTCGAAGGTCCCCGGCTCGCCTTTGGGTGGCACGCCCAGTTGAGCTTTCTCCTGCTCGGTGGACGTGGCCACGCGGACGCTGGCAACTTCGGTGAGCAGCCCGACCATGTTGTGCCACCAGGCCTCCATCAGGAAGCCGCCCTGCCACCAACTGGTGTAAAACTGGTCGTAGGTCACCCCGCTCAAGCCGGCTTCGTGCAGCGCCGTGAACATAGCAAAGCCCAGCAGCCCGTTCTCCGCCCAGATGAGCGGGTCCACGTTGGGGTTGAGGGGATTGCGGAAGGGCGGGACAAAGATGCGCGGGCCCTGCGGGCCCATCTGGTGCTCGTCGAGATAGACCTGAGGGAACCAGTCCTGGTAGAGCACCCGCGTCACCAGCCGGCTTTCCACCTGGGTGAGCATGAAAGCGTCGCGATTGTTGTCGTGCCCGGTGTAGTGGTGGTAGAGCCAGGGCATAGAGGCAAAGGCGTGCTCGGTGTCCTTCGTCTTGTTGTACCAATCGGTGACCAGTATCTGCCCGTCGGGATTGAAGGAGGGCACGAGCAGGAAGACCACATTGTCGAGCACCTGGCGCGCCCAGGGGGAGTCGTCGGTGGCCAGGCGGTGCACCAGCTCGAGCGCCATCTGCGTCGAGCCGATTTCGGTGGAGTGAATGTTGAGCGTGATGAGCAGCACGGCCGGAGAGCTCCCGGCGAGGCGTTGCGCTTCCTCGTCGCTCAACCCCTCGGGGTGAGCGAGGCGGTACTGCGTGGCCTTGATTTCCGGCAAGCGCGCCAGATTTTTCGGCGCGCTGATGATGGCCAGGATGAAGGGGTTGCCGAGCGTGCTTTTGCCCAGCTCCTCCACCTGCACGCGGTCGCTGGCCTTATCGACGACGGTGAAGTACTCCACCAGTCTTTCCCAGCGCACCAGCTTCCCTTCTTCGCCCATGCGGAAGCCGGCGAACTGCTCGGGCGTAGGAATCTGCGCCTGCGCCCGTGGCGCCGCGGCCGCCACCACCAGGCAGAGAAACAGAACCAGAGACACACGTCGAACCGTCATAGCTCACCTCTCAGCGGAAGTTAAGGGGCCGAAATCCGGTAATACCCCACCCCGGAGAACTCCGCCCGCAGAGCTTTTCCCTCAACCACGGCGTCGAAGCGCAGCCGCTCGGCGGTTTCTTCCGTGCCAATCTGAAAGAAGCCCGGTTCCAGCTCGACCAACTCCAGCTCCTCGCCGCCGAAGGGTGGGATGAGCCAGAGCTTGCCCTTGCGCAGCAGGATACGGAAGTTAGCGAACCAGAAGTGGGTGGTGCGGTAATGGCCGGGGTAGGCCTTCCACTGGGCCGGTGATTCGAACTGGCGGGCGCCGGAGTAGCGGTCGTTGGCGTACCAGTCGGGGCCGTAACTGGCTTCGACAACTTTTCCGTCCTTATCGCGGCCGAAGCGGAGCAAGAAGAGCGTGAAGTCGAGGTGAGGGACGTAAAAGCTATCCTTCCCGCGAGGCTCAACAACGACTCGCTCGCCGGCGTGGAGCAAGAGCAGGCTCTCCCCCTCGGCCAGCAGCGTGAGAGTTTTGCCCTCCGGGGCAGTGTAGGCGCCGGCGTAGTCGGCGGCCTTTTCAATCCGCATCGGCGGGTCGGGCGCGGGCACAGCGGGCAGCTCCTGGTTGTGGAGAGCAGCGCGGAGGGTCCTGAGAGCATACTGGGCCACCTGGAACGGGTTGCCGGGGCCGTTGACGAACACCACTACCCCCAGGCCGTCGTCGAGGTCACCGCGGAGGTGCGAGGCGAAGCCCAGCATGCCGCCGCTGTGGGCGATGATCTGGTGAGCATCCTCTTCGCGCATGATGAGGCCATAGCCGTAGTGCCCGTCCTCGCAACATTTGACGCCGCGCTGGGTAAGGAGGGCGAAGCTCTCCTCGGAGAGGAGGCGGCCGGTGGGGGTGGCGCCGCGGTTGAGGAGCATGCGCAGGTAGGCAGCCAGGTCGGCCGCGGTGGCGGCGAGGCTGCCGTCGCCGGCCCCGTACTCGAACCAAGGAGCCTCGACGACGGGGTGGGAGCGGTGGGCGGGCCGGTCGTCGTAGATCTGCCAGTACCCGACAGCCAAGCGCTTGTAGGTGTCGTGGGTGAAAACGGGCTCGGTGCGGGTCATTCCGAGCGGCTCGAGGATGCGGCGGCGGATGATGTCGGCATAGCGTTGCCCCTCGAGCGTCTCCAGCAAGTAGCCGAGCGTTTGGTAGCCGATGTTGGAGTAGGCGAACTTCCTGCCGGGGGCGTAGCCGGTGGCGCGCTCGCGGAGGGCGTAGGTGGAGTAGAGCGAGGAGTTGATGTCGTCGCGGTCGCGCGGGATGCCCGCCGAGTGAGTGAGCAGGTGGTGAGCGGTAAGGGGCTCGAACTGGGTTTGGATTTCGAACCAGGGGAGGTATTTGGTGAGCGGGGCCTGCGGGTCGAACTTCCCTTCCTCGCGCAGTTGCAGCAGGGAAATGGCGGTGAAGGATTTGGAGATAGAGCCGATTTGAAACAACGTGTCAGGTGTAACCGGCTGGTGCGCCTTCAGATCGGCGAAGCCGTAGGTCGCTACGCGCAGCAGGCCCTGGCGATTGGTCACCGCCAGCGCCAGCCCGGGCGTGCGGTTCTGCTCCATGTGTTGGGCGACGAATTGGTCAATGCGCGCGAAGGCGCGCTGGAAGCGCACCGCTTCGTCCTGCGCCGCCACGGCGGCTGGAGCCAGCAGCAGAAGGCACAGCAAACAGCGAATGAGCTTCTCAGCGCGCCTCGACAACATTTTCTCCCCTCCGTGTCTCTGTGGCTGATTGCCGTCGTCAGGCTCTGCGCAGCACGCGCCCCGGACGCGCGCCGGTGTGACGCCCCTGCTCGACCACCACCACCCCGTTCACCACTACATAAGCGATGCCGGCCGGATAGCGGTGCGGGTCGGCGAAGGTGGCGCGGTCTTCCAGCCCAGCGGCGTCGAAAACCGCCAGGTCGGCTTTCAGGCCGCGGGCCAGCCGTCCGCGGTCGCTCAGCCCGATCTGGTCGGCGGGCAGGCTGGTCATCTTCTTGATGGCCGTCGGCAGATCGAGCAACTTTCTCTGCCGCACGTAGTA
>JBOGNW010000275.1:0-4991 GCA_050747425.1 Candidatus Acidiferrales bacterium | reverse complement strand
GCTCCGCGCCATGCTGCCGCTGCACAGCGAGTTTGTTGAGCGCGAGCAGGCGCGGCTGACCCCGCGCGGAGCCGAGCACTTGGCAGAACTGGAGAAGAGCGAGAAGCTCACCAGGACCGAGCAGATTGACTTCGAGCTTCTCGGTCGCTTGCGCGCCGTCAAACCCCGTCAGATCGCACGATTGGCCCGCCGGGTGCCCGACGGCAAGCGGCATCTGGCGCGGCTGCGCCGCCAGGGCTTCCTCGAGGTTGTGCGCCGCGTCGAGCGCACCCGCGCCCGCGTCGAGCCTTCAGCGCCGCTTCTCTTTGAAGGCGACTGGGCCGCCGCTGGCGTTCCTATACTCAATCGCCAGCAGGAGCGAGCGCTCGAGGAGATCGAGCGCCTTCTCGCCATCGGTAAGTTTGCCGCCGTGCTCCTGCACGGCGTCACCGGCAGCGGCAAGACCGAGGTTTATCTGCGCACCATCCAGCGCGTGCTCGAGCGCGGTCGCACCGCATTGCTTTTAGTGCCCGAGATTGCTCTGACGCCGGCGGTGGCCGAGTTGTTTGCGGCTCGCTTCGGCGAGCAGGTAGCCGTGCTGCATAGCGGCCTCACGCCGCGCGAGCGCTCGGCCGAGTGGTGGCGGCTGCGCCGTGGCGAGGCCCGCATTGCCGTCGGGACGCGCTCCGCCGTTTTCGCCCCGCTCGAAAATCTGGGCGTCGTGATTGTGGACGAGGAGCAGGACTCCTCCTACAAGCAAGGCGAGACGCCCCGCTACCACGGACGCGATACCGCCGTGGTGCGCGCCAAGCTGGCCGGCGCTGTCGTCGTGCTCGGCTCGGCCACCCCCTCGCTCGAAACCGCCTACCACGCCCATACTGCCAAATACACGCGGCTCGAGCTCGAAAGCCGCGTGGGCGAGCGGCCCCTGGCCGACGTGCGCCTGGTGGACATGCGGGCCGAATTTCAGGAGACCAAAAAGCCGGCCGTGTTCTCGCGGGCGCTGGCCGCCGGCATCGCGCAAGCGCTGGCCGACCGCGGGCAAGTCTTGGTTTTGCTGAATCGCCGCGGCTACGCTCACTTCCTGCTCTGCCGCAAGTGCGGCGCCGCCGTGCAATGCGCCCATTGCAGCATCTCGCTCACCTTTCACCGCGCCCGCCCTCTGGCCGGATCGGAGGCGGCCGGGTGGCTCGTCTGCCACTACTGCGGTTTTGCCCGTCGCCCGCCTCGGCGGTGCGAGAAGTGCTCGAGCGAGCATCTCTATTTCGTCGGCGAGGGCGCGGAAAAAATCGAGGAGGAAGTCCGCCGCTTGTTTCCCTCAGCGCGGGTGGCGCGGCTCGACCGCGACACCGCCTCCGGCCGCCGCCGCGCTGAGCAGATCCTCCGCCGCTTCGTCCGCGGCGAACTCGACATCCTGGTCGGCACGCAGATGATCGCCAAGGGCCACGACTTCCAGGGTGTCACGTTTGTTGGTGTTGTAACGGCTGATTTGCTCCTCGGCTTGCCCGATTTCCGGGCCGCCGAGCGCACCTTTCAGTTGTTGACCCAGGTGGCCGGGCGCGCCGGCCGCGGCGCGCGCCCCGGCCGGGTTATCGTGCAGACCTATTACCCCGACCACTACGCCATCCGCTTCGCCGCCGAGCAGAACTACGACGGCTTCTACGAACAGGAGCAGCGCTTCCGCCGGCTGCTGCACTATCCGCCCTTCACCGCGCTGGCTAACGTGCTGGTGCGCGACCCGCGGCTGGAGGCCGCCCTCCGCGCTGCCCGCCAGATGCAGGAGTTCTTTACCAAGCGCCGCGACGCCCGCCTGCGCGTGCTCGGGCCGGCCCCGGCGCCCATTGCCCGGCTCAAGCGCGATTATCGCTTTCAGTTCTTGCTCAAGTCGCCCGACCGGCGCGCCTTGCAGGAGCTGCTGCGCGCCGCCGTGGCCTACGCCCGCGAGAAGCAGATTCCCCCCGGCGCCCTGGTGGTGGACGTCGACCCCCTCACCCTGCTCTAATGCAGCCTGCAGCAGTGAAAAGGGGAGCTGACATGCTACCTTCGAGACGGCAACTCGGGCTCCTTCTTCTAATCGCGCTTCTATCGGTTCCGTTTTCCGCCCGATCCCAGCAATCGAAGAGGAAATCTCCTGAAGGCGCTCCGGTTGCGGCCGTGCCCGCGGGCTGCAGCCAGCAGGCCCCGCCGGAGTTTGTGCTGTGGGCGCGCAAAAATGCGATTCCCATCACCACCATGGAGCCCGCCAAAGGCTTCAAGGACTTGCAGCGCCTGAAACAAATTATCGGCAGCGCCCGCGTTGTAGGATTGGGCGAGAGCGTGCACACAGCCCACGAGTTCCACAGGATTCGTCACCGCCTCCTAGAATTTCTGGTCGAGCAG
Source organism: Candidatus Acidiferrales bacterium (assembly GCA_050747425.1). Taxonomy (GTDB): domain Bacteria; phylum Acidobacteriota; class Terriglobia; order Acidiferrales; family 2-02-FULL-67-57; genus CAYTXK01. The sequence continues at coordinate 2,633 of JBOGNW010000275.1, read as the reverse complement.
ATGGGATTCACGGCCTTCGCCATGGAAACGGGTTTTGCCGAAGCAGTGAAAATCAATGATTACGTGCTGGGTCGCGTGAACGAGCCTGAACGCTGGCAGCACAACTGGTTCACCTGGGGGTTCGGGTACGAAGAGGAACTGCTGGCGCTCGTGCATTGGATGCGACATTACAACGAAGACCCACGGCACACTCGCAAGCTGCACTTTTACGGGATCGACCTCGCCGTGCCCTACAGCAGCCCACTGACCGCCGTTGAGGAAGTGCAGGCGTATCTTGGGAAGGTAGACCCTGAATATGCGGCTTCGCCAGCCCGCCAAAATCTTTTGACGCTCGTGCAAAAGTTTCAGGGATCGGGATTCAGCGATGATGCGCGCGACATCTCATTGAAGAAGTACATCGAACTTCCTGTCGAGGAGCGGAACGCGTACACGGGCGCCATCGCCGATCTCCTGGCGCGGTTCCGAACCAACCGCATGGACTATATTGACCGCTCATCGGTCGAGGATTACGAGTGGGCCTACCATTCCGGCATCGCGGCCCAGCAACTCGATGCAGCCTACCGCGGGGCGGCGGCCGCGACCAAGCCCGGGAGCGAGACGGGCCCTGAGCTCATGCGGGCGGCTTTCACTACACGCGACAGCGCCATGGCAGACAATATCCTCTGGGCGTTAGAGCGCGAAGGCCTCCGCGGCCGCATCGTGCTGTGGGCTCACAACTCCCATTTGATGAAATCCAAGCTCGCCGACCCTGTTCAAGGTCGGTTGCGGGCCGGCCCTCGCCTAGGGCTGTATCTGGACTCGATGCTGGGACAGGACTACGTCAACGTCGGGTTCACCTACTACCAGTACCAGGGGGCAAAACCCGTTTGGTTATCGGAGCAGGAACAGAAGGCTGAAAACCTTCCGGCGGCCTGCGGCACAATCGACGGCGAACTCGCCCGGGTAGGGCTACCCACGTTTGTCGTCAACCTGCACGCCGTCCCGCGCACGGGAGCTATGCATGACTGGCTGAGCGAACCGCACACAATGCGCGAAAGCGCACCCGAATGGGACTACCAGCTCGTTCCCCTCCGCGCCTGGGACGCGCTCTTCTTCGTACAGTACATCACCTCCGCGCACGGGAACTACGCGGCCAAGTAACCTGGGACTTGTGCTGCGCGCGTCGCCTTCACCCGCGAGAAGCAGATTCCCCCTGGCGCCCTGGTGGTGGACGTCGACCCCCTCACCCTGCTCTAGCGGTTACGGGGTGTGGAAGGGCACCGGGGTAAAGCAGAGCAGGAAGACGAGCAGACCCAGCGCCGCCACCCAGTGCCGCCGCGGGTCGAGGGGCAACCCCGGGTCGAGCACGGTCGGGTGCCGCACCCCGATGAGCAGCAAGATCCCGCCCCAGAACAGCCAGCCCGGCCAAACCGTTTCTGGATACCGTGTCCCGATAAGCCCGGCGAAGAGCAGGGCCAGCAGAAAGCCGCGCGACAGTCGCCGGTGTTGACGGGCGGCAAGCGCGTAGACGATGTGGCCGCCATCGAGCTGACCCACTGGCAGCAGGTTGAGCGCGGTAGCAAACAGCCCCACCCAGGCTGCCAGCGCCACTGGATGCAGCAGCAGGTTGTCGATGGGCACCTCCGGCCAAAAGAGTTTCGAGAACAGCCACACCAGCGGTGGATGCCCGAAAATGATGGCGCTTTCTTCGAACACCCCCGGATGCACTTTCGACCACGCCATCCCCACCGCCAGCGCCGGCACCGCCAGCACAAAACCCACCAGCGGCCCGGCAATGCCGACGTCGAACAGGGCACGGCGATTGACGATGGGCGACTGGATGCGGATGAAGGCCCCCATCGTCCCAATCAACGTCGGGGCGGGAAGGAAGTACGGGTAGCTGGCCACGATGCCGTAGTACCGACAGGCGAAGTAGTGCCCCAGCTCGTGCGCCAGCAGGATGCCCAGCAGCGTCAGGGCAAACGGCCAGCCCTGAAGCAGCACCCGCGGGTCGCTGGCGACCGCGCGCAGCGTCTCCAGCGAATAAATCTCTTCCGTGTAGGGCGGCTGGTTGCGCGCGTAGGACTGTGTCAGATGCAGGCCCACGAAAAGGGTGCTGATGACGGTGAGCAAGAAGAGGAGCAAGGGAAGGCCGAGCTGCCGGCGCGGCGGCGGCCCGAACGGCACCAGGGGGATGCGAATTGGCTTGGGCTCCAGCGGAACCCGCCCGCGAATATAAAAACCGTCACCCATGTCCTGAAATGCCATTCTAGCGGAAAAGGCAGGGTATCGCCCGCCTGCGACGGCCTGAAATCACCTTACTGGAGGGCAAAAGTGTCGATATCAGGCAAGAAACCGGCTAGGAAAGGTTCTGGAGTTCTTTGCCCGGCTTGAAGCGGATGGCCTTGCCGGGCGGGATGGAGACTTCCTTGCCGGTGCGCGGGTTGCGGCCGATGCCAGTCTTGCGCGGTCGCACGTTGAAGACGCCAAAACCGCGCAATTCGATGCGTTCTCCCCGTTCCAGGGCGCGCTTCATAGCTTCAAAAACCGTCTCCACCGCCATTTCCGCTTTCGAACGGCTCACCCCGGTGCGTTCGACAATGCGATTGACGATGTCCAGCTTGATCAAACCAGCCTCCGCGGGAGCCCGCACG
>JBOGNW010000274.1:0-3577 GCA_050747425.1 Candidatus Acidiferrales bacterium | reverse complement strand
TCCACCGTCACCTGGCCTAGATGCAGCGAGGAGTAAACAACCAGCCCGACAAAAGCTAGAGCGATGGCCGCTACCAGAGCTTTCGCCCGTTTCGACATTCCGCCTCGATGCTAGCTCATTGTCATCCCGAGCCCTTGACCGCCTTGGCGGCGAGGGACCTGCTTTTCTGTTGAATCGAAACCTGCGAGGAATCTGCTTTAGCGTCGGCGCGAGCGGCGACGCGCACGACGGCGCGGGCGCCGCCTTCGTGGCCGCCGGCTCTTCTCCGGCTTGGCGGCGTTAGCCATCCGCACCGCCACCGCCGGCTCTTCTTTGCGCGCCTTGGCCGCAGACAGTTTCTGCCGGCGTGTGCGCGTCCACCCGGGCTTGTTGACCTGGCGGCTGCGGGCGATGGCCAGGGCGTCGCGCGGCACATTTTCCGTCACCGTCGAACCGGCGGCCACGTAAGCGCCGCTGGCCACGCGCACCGGCGCCACCAGCTCGGTGCCGCTGCCCACAAACACCCGGTCGCCGATAAAGGTCGGGTTCTTGTTGACGCCGTCGTAGTTGCAGGTGATGGTCCCGGCGCCGATGTTGGTGTCGCGGCCCACGGTCGCGTCTCCCACGTAGGTGAGGTGCTGGGCTTTGGTGCGCTCGCCGATCACCGATTTTTTAACTTCGACGTAGTTGCCGATGCGAGCCCCGCGGCGGATATCGGCCCCGTCGCGCAGGTGCGCGAAAGGCCCCACGCTCACGCCTACGCCCACGCGGCTGTTCAGCACCAGCGAGTGCGTGCGCACCACCACGTCATCGGCCAGGGTGGCGTTCTCGAGAATCGAAAACGCTCCGATGCGGCAGCGACGCCCGAGGCGCGTCCGTCCGCGCAGCTCGACCCCCGGCTCAATGATGGTGTCCGTCCCGGCGCTCACGTCGGGATCAATGACAAGGGTGTCGGGTTGATAGAGCGTAACGCCGGCCGCCATCAATTCCTCCGCCTTGCGCCGCCGCAGCAGCGCGTCCACGCGTGCCAGCTCAGCGGGCGTGTTGACGCCCAGAATTTCCTCCGCGTCGGGCGCGACGAAAGCCGAAACCGCTTCCCCGGCGCGCCGCAGCAGCGCCACCACGTCGGTCAAGTAGTACTCGCGGTGCGGATTATCGCGCCCGAGCTGCCCCAAAACGGCCGCCAGCCTGGCGCGCTCGAAGCAGTACATCCCCGAGTTAACTTCGTTGAGGCCCGCCTGCTCGGGCCTCAGCTTCTTTTCCTCGACGATGGCTTCGACCATGCCCGTGGCGCTGCGCACGATGCGCCCGTAGCCCTGCGGGTGGGCCAGCTCGGCCGTGAGCACGGTGGCGGCGCTGGCCGTGCGAGTGTGCAGGTCGAGCAGCCCGCGCAGAGTCTCGGCGCGCACCAGCGGCGCATCGCCGGGCAGCACCAGCAAGCGTTTCACCCGTGACGGCAGCGCCTTCAGGGCCTGCGCCACGGCATGCCCGGTGCCCAGTTGCGGCTTTTGCGGCACCGCGCGCGCGCCCCACGGCTCGACCACGCCGCGGACCGCGTCCGCGTGGTGCCCCACCACCACCCAGACGCCCGCTTCTGCTTTGCCGCGCGCCAGCGGGAATAAGTTGCGGAGGACATGAACCACGAGGGGTAGCCCGCCGGCCTGGTGGAGGACTTTGGGCCGCTCGGATCTCAGCCGCGTGCCTTTGCCGGCGGCCAGGATGACGAGGGCGAGATCAGCGGGCATGGGCGAAGGGCGCGCGGCTCATGCCCTGCTATCAAAGCACAGAGCACGCCCGGAAAACAATCTTTTCACCGGCGCTTGCGCGGGGTGCGCCGCTGTAGATATTCGGCAATTTCCTGGTCGCCCAGACGCAGGTGGTGCCCCACGCGCGTTTCGGGGGTTTCGTTTTCCAGCTTGTGCTTCAAGCGGGCAAAACAGATGTCGGGGCCGTCCTGGAATCTCAAGGAAGTCGAACGAAAGACTCCTAGTTGAATCTTGACGATGAATTCGCGCGTTTGCTGGAGAGCCTCAAACACGCGAAAGGTGTAGGAGCGAGAAGTGGGGGCTACGGCAAACCCCACGTACTGGATGTTCATGCCGGCATCCTTTCTTGATTCTGTCAGTATGCGCTCCTCGGCCCCGAAAAGCCACAGGGAATCCGCGGCGCGGGGCAGGAAAACAAAGGCTGGACGGGGCGGGCGATCTGTGCTACTCTAGCCTTGCGTTTGTCGCTCTTGTAACACCTTTTGAGTTGCACTCCAAAGGCTGCGAGAACGAGTCGCAGCCTTTCGTGTTTCAGCCCGAGGGCATGCGAGAGAACAGATAGCACCAAACTAAGGAGCAACACAGAACGTGACTGACAATAACAATCGTGAACAAGGCACCGTGAAGTGGTTCAACGCCAGCAAGGGCTTCGGGTTCATCACCCGCCCGGCCGGCGAGGACGTCTTCGTCCACTTTTCCGCCATTCAGGGAGACGGCTACCGCAATCTCCAGGAAGGCGCGGCGGTGGAATTTGAAGTCGTCAAGGGGCCCAAGGGCTTGCAAGCCGCTAACGTTGTGCAACTGTAGTTCGTAGCACGAAGGAGCCGGGCGGTTTCCGCCCGGCTCACCTTTTCTCTAACGGTGGAATCAGCCCGGCACGAGGCCCAGTATGACCAAAAGCCACCAAACCTTTCGCAAGCGGCAACGAGAGCGGGCGGTGCGTGACAAGGCTCAGCGGAAACGCGAGCGCCGCGAGCAACGACGAGTCGAAAAGAAAGATTCCCCGCTGGATGCTTCCGACCTTTCCAGCTTCAGCCTGCACCAAACGGAAGCCGAGCCACCTGCGGACAACGAATCCGAAGACCCTGCCCTGCCCCCCACCGACAACTAGCGTTTTCCGCTGTGACTTCCACCAGGCACTAAGCACCAAGAACTAAGGACTACGCAGTAAGCGCTCAGTAAGGGCTATTCCTTAGAGGCGGGCGACGCCCAGGTGGGAGCCGGCGCGCTCGGGGTAGAGCAGCTCCTGGAAGCGCGGGTCATCTTCCAGTAGCTTGAAATCGGCATCGTTGCGGGCGTGGTAGCGGTTTTCCGGGCGCAGCTTGATGGCCTGGGCCAGGTATTCGAGGGCGTCGTCGGCCTCGCCGGTCCGCGCCGCCACCGAGGCCAGGGCGTAGTAGACGTACTCAACTTTGGGCGCCTTCTTGCGCGACTTTTCCAGCTGCGCGCGGGCTTCCTCGTAGTTGCCGAGGTTGATTTGCGAAACCGCGTAATGGTAGTGGTCCTCGGCGCTGCGCAGAGGCACCGGCTCGGCCCGCTTCAGCCGCTGCTCGCAGATGATGATGTGCACCCGCGCTCGCTCCGCCAGCTCCCGGCTCGGTCCCACCAGAACTTTCCCGAAGGCTTCCTTCGCCCGCCGGTAGCTCTGCTGGTTGAACAGCTTCACAGCCCCCTCGTACACATGCATCGCCTGCGCAAAGCGCGGGTCGACTTTGACGGTCTTTGACGCCGTCGGCCGCCGAGCGCTCGCCGCCCTCCCGCGCCGACTTCTCCGCCCCCGCGCTCTGGCGCGGTGCCGCCCGACTGGCCGCGCGCGCCGCGCTGGCCGACGC
>JBOGNW010000273.1:0-4091 GCA_050747425.1 Candidatus Acidiferrales bacterium | reverse complement strand
TTCGGCGACCTGAAAGATCCTGCCAGCCGGGTAGCGCGCCTCGCGAAAGACACGCGTCGCTACCGCGTGCTCGAAGAATTGAACACCGAGCCGGCGGTCACGTACTTGAAGCGCGTCGTTCGCCCCTCGGAAGGGAGCTAGGAGCTCGGCCCGTGCCCGAACTGACTTACAGCCGCGTCAACCGCGACCTGCTCAAGACACTCGAGGCGCCCGGGCGAACCTATTGGGTCGTTCTGGCTTTCCTGCTGCTGGGGGTCGGGTTCTTCGCCTTCTCCGAATTCACGCAGATTTATCGCGGCATGGGGATGTCGGGCAAGTCCATCCCCGTGGGCTGGGCGGTCTACATCACCACCTTTGTTTTCTGGGTGGGCATCGGGCACGCCGGCACGCTGATTTCCGCCATCCTCTACCTCTTCGGGGCGCGCTGGCGCACGCCGATTTACCGCAGCGCCGAAATGATGACTGTGTTCGCCGTGCTGACCGCGGGCCTCTTCCCGCTGATTCACCTCGGCCGCTCCTGGTATTTCTACTGGCTGATGCCGTATCCCAACCAGCGCCTACTGTGGCCCAACTTCCGCTCGCCGCTCATCTGGGACGTCTTCGCCGTCAGCACCTACCTGACCGTCAGCTCGATGTTTCTTTTTCTCGGCTTGATTCCCGACCTCTCGTCCATTCGCGACCGGGCCACCGGCTGGCGACGCCGGCTCTACACCGCGCTCTCCCTCGGCTGGCGCGGCAACGACCGGCAGTGGCGCCACTTCAACAGCGCCTACCTCTTTTTCGCCTCCTTCGCCACCCCGCTGGTGATTTCCGTGCACAGCGTGGTGTCGTGGGACTTCACCATGGGCGTCGTGCCCGGCTGGCACAGCACCATTTTCGCCCCCTATTTCGTGGCCGGCGCCATCCATTCTGGATTGGCCATGGTCATTGTGCTGCTCTTTCCTCTGCGCCGCATCTTCAACCTCTACGACTATCTGCGCACCGAGCACTTCGAGAACATGGCCAAGCTGATGATCGTAACCAGCTTGATCATCGGCTACGCCTACGGAATCGAGTTTTTCGTGGCCTGGTATTCGGGCGTGGAGGCGGAGTGGTCGGCGTTTGTGAATCGCGCCCTGGGGCCGCACGGCTACATGTTCTGGGCGATGGTGCTCTTCAACTGTGTTCTGCCGCTGCTGTTCTTTTTCCGGCGGGTGCGTCGCAGTATGTGGGGCTTGATCGTCATCTGTGTGCTGGTGAACGTGGGCATGTGGCTCGAGCGCTTCGTCATCATCGCGGTTTCGCTGATGCACGACTATGACCCCTCGACCTGGGTCACCGAGTTCCGCCCCACCTGGGTCGAAGCCGGCATTCTGGTGGGCAGCTTCTTCTGGTTTTTCACCTTGTTTTTCATTTTTGCCAAGATTTTCCCCACGGTTTCCATCATGGAAGTGAAAGAGGCCTTGCCGCCGCCGCTGCGACACGAGGGGCACGCATGAACGGGACACGACCGGGCGGCCTGCTGGGTGTCTTTGCCCACTTGGACACCACCATGGGTGCTTTCCACCAGCTCGAAGCCGCGTCGTTCCGTTCGCTGCGCGTGCTTTCTCCCGTGCCGCGCCATGAAATCCTGGACGCCCTTTACCCCCGGCCGAGTCCGGTGCGCATCTATTCGCTGGTGGGGGCGATCGCCGGCACCTTCGGCGGCATTGCGCTGGCCACCTTCACCGGCCGCAGCATGCACCGCATGGCGTTTCTGGTCGGCGGAAAGCCGGTGGATGCCTGGCCGGCTTACTTCGTCATCGGGTTTGAGCTGACCGTGCTGTTCGGCGCCCTGGCGACCATGGCGGGCTTCCTGATTCATTCCCGCTTGCCGCGGTGGAAGACGCCTGAGCCCTATGACCCCGTGTTTTCCGACGACCGCTTCGGCTTGTTCGTTCCCTGCGAGGCCGGGCGCCGGTCCGAAGTAAAGCGTTTGCTGGAGCAAGCGGGAGCCGAGGAGGTGCGCGTTGTCGAAGCTTAAGCGGCTGCTGCTGGCGATTGTGCTGGCCCTGCTGGCGGTGGAAGCGCTGTGGGCTTGGCCGTGGTCGCACGACCTGGTAGTGCAGATGTTTATCCGGCCGCAGCAGCAGTTGTTCACGCCGCCCGTCGGGGCGGTGGCGGTGGCCAGCGAAGCGCCGATGACGCGTGCCGTGGCCGAGCGCGCCCTGCGCAACCCGGTTCCCGCCACCCACGGAACGCTCGCGCACGGGCAAGAACTCTTCGAGACCTATTGCGTTGTGTGCCACGGCGCAGAAGGGCGCGGAAACGGCCCCGTGGCCGGAGGCGCCCTGGTGCCGGCTGATTTGACCAGTGCGCGTGTGCAAGCGCTGAGCGATGGTGCGCTCTATCACACCATGCGGCAAGGATTCGGGTTGATGCCGGGGTACTACGACCGGCTGACGCCGGAAGAACGCTGGCGGCTGGTGCTCTACGTCCGCACGCTGGGGGCAGGGAAGTGACCGCAGCGGACACTCCCGTTGCCCCCTGGCCGCGCGGCCTGGTCGGCGGGCTGGCGTTAGTGGCTCTGGTGGGAGGGGTTTTCTTTCTGCGCGGGGTCGCCGGCGCAGAGCCGCTGCGTGCCTGGCAGATTTACCTGGTGAACTATCTCTTCTGGTCGGGCTTGGCCGTGGCGGGAGTGGTTCTGGTCGGCATCTGGCACGTGACCAATTCCATCTGGGGGAAAGTTTTTCAGGGGGTGGCCCTGGCCGGCGTCAGCTTTTTCCCAGCGATAGCTGTGCTTTTTGTGCCGCTAATCGTGGCGGGGGGAAAGCTGTTCCCGTGGGTGGAGCACAGCCCGGAGCATCGCGCGGTTTGGATGAGGCCGGCGTTCGTGTTTGCACGCGATGGGTTGGGTTTGTTGGCGTTGTTAATGCTGGCCGGTGTGGTGGCGTTCTACCGTCTACGGCCCTTCGCCGGCGCGCGCTGGGAACAGCAAGGCGGGCGAGGCGTTCCGCCCGCGTACTTGCGCGGCTGGCAAGGGATGGATGCCGAGCAAGCGCGCTCGAACCGTATCCTGACGCGACTCGCGCCGGTGTTGTTCATTGTCTACGCCCTGGTTTTCAGCCTCCTGGCCTTCGATCTGGTGCAGCCACTCGACCCGCACTGGTACAGCACCCTGCTCGGAGGGTATTTCTTTTTCGGGGCGGTGTATGCGGGCCTGGCCTGGCTCGGCGTTCTGAGCGTTTTCTTTTTCCGCCGCGGGCCGGAGCGGGCCGCGCTCGCCTCCTCCTACTTGCACCCCATCGGCAAGTTGCTGTTTGGCTTCTGCATGTTTCACGGGATGCTTTTCTTTTCGCAGTACCTGCCCATCTGGTATGGCAACCTGCCGCACGAAATTGAGTTTGTGATTGTGCGCAGCTACCAGGAGCCGGGCCTTCCGCCCTGGCCGTGGATTTCGCTGGCCTTTCTTCTGACTTCGCTGCTGTTGCCCTTCTGTATCCTGCTCAGTCGCAGCGTGAAAACAAACCCAGCCCTCCTGGCCGGTGCAGCAGGAGTAATTCTGGTGGGAATGTGGCTCGATCGCTACCTGCTGGTCGTGCCCTCACTCTGGCGCCAGCCCAACCTGCCTCTCGGCTTGCTCGAGGTCGCCGTAACCGCTGGCTTCGCGGCCCTGGTTTTGTTGTGCTACTGGGCGTTCAGCCGCGTCTTCCCGCTGCTGCACTACGACCCCGCCCACCTGCCCACCTACCACCACTAGAGATTATTTCTTCAACAGGTGGCGCAGCGCACCTTCGAGGTCCGGATAGCGGAATTGATAGCCCGAGGCCAGCAGGCGCCCGGGCTCGACTCGCGTGCTGCCTAGCAGCAGCTCGTCCGCCATCTCCCCGAAGGCCGCCCGCGCCGCAAAGGCAGGCATGGGGAAAATTGTCGGCCGCCCCAGCACACGGCCCAGAGTTTTAGTGAACTCCAGGTTGGTAACCGGCTTGGGGCTGACGGCGTTCGCGGGGCCTTTGAGCGTTTCGGTGGCGAGGGCATGCTGAATGATGCTGACCAGCTCGTCCAGCGCAATCCAGCTCATGTATTGGCGTCCGGTGCCGATCTTCCCGCCCAGGCCGAGTTTGAAAGGAAGC